>CAYYEK010000131.1:0-1534 GCA_964470855.1 uncultured Candidatus Saccharibacteria bacterium | reverse complement strand
GCCACCATCATTGCCCAACACAAGAGTGTTGGGAAAAAGCTTGGAGGTTTCCACGGCTTTGACACGCGCATTATCCAACAAGGTATCTTCATCCTCTTTTATCTTAGGCAGTTTAGGGGCTTGCTCGAGCAGAAACCCGGCTTTAATAAAAACAGGTTGAAAATCTGCTACTTTTGCTTTATTTCCTGTCGCAAACAAAATCTTTTGCATAACTTTCTTGAATCACCAAACTATCAAAGTTGAAAAAATTTATATTCCTATGGTTAAGGATCAAGGATATCCTTTTTCCATAACTTGGTTTTTAAAGTTAAGGATTCCCGCCCTAGGCGGGTCCGCCTCTGGCGGAAAGGATTAGGGATTAAGGATATTTTCCGCCAGCCACTTCTCCGCATCCAGTGCAGCAGCGCAACCCCAACCAGCGGAGGTGATCGCCTGACGATAACGATGGTCATGAACATCTCCTGCCACAAACACCCCTTCTACACTGGTTTCGGTAAATTTTTTCTGTAAAATGTAGCCTTGCTCATTCACCTCTACCCCTGCTTCAGCAAAAATCTTTGTAGCTGGCGCATGCCCTATGGCTAAAAACATCCCACCCACGGGCAGCTCTTTTTCTTCCCCAGATTCTGTATTTTTAAGTTTTATAGCGGACAGACTACTATCTCCTAACACGTCCACCACTTCAAAGGGTGTTAAAAATTCTATCTTCTCATTGGCTTTAGCCCGCTCCAACATGATCTTGCTGGCCTTGAACTCTGACCTTCTGTGCACGATATAAACCTTAGTTGCAAACTTGGTTAAGAAAGTAGCCTCTTCCATAGCGCTATCTCCACCACCTATAACCGCCACTTCCAAACCCTTAAAGAAAAATCCATCGCAGGTAGCACAAGCTGTCACGCCCTTGCCCCGCAAACGCTGTTCGTTTGGAAGACCCAACCACTTAACTTCAGCGCCGGTAGCAATGATCAAGGCTTGAGTTTTATACTCGGCTCTGTCTGTTGACACCACAAAAGGCTTGGTGGACAAATCCAGTTTTACAGCCGACTCCTGCACTATGACTGACCCAAATTTTTCTGCCTGTTTTTGCATGAGCATCATAAGCTCCGGACCTTGTATGCCTTCGGGAAAACCAGGAAAATTTTCCACATCAGTTGTTATGGTTAGCTGTCCACCAGGCTGATGCCCTGCCATAACTAAAGGCTTAAGCTCTGCTCTCGCGGCGTAGATAGCCGCAGTTAGGCCAGCCGGACCACTGCCGATAATAATAAGTTTGCTTGTTTTGTTTTCTTCTGTATCCATAGATATGCGCAATATTAATACCATCTCATAGTAACCTCAAATCGCCCAAGCTGACAAGCAAGGGATAAAAAAGATTAGGACTTACGACTATCGGCCACCGCACCCTTCCGCCAACAATGAAAACTCAAAACTATAAGGGAGAGAAGAAAAAGGGTGGAACCGTAAAAACAAGCGCTCTCCCAAGGACCCTTCCCAAAAAAACACTGGCCGGTACTCCCTGGCTTATAATAATACA
>CAYYEK010000130.1:0-1754 GCA_964470855.1 uncultured Candidatus Saccharibacteria bacterium | reverse complement strand
TCCATAGAAAGTAGCCTATCTGCCACCGCGCTAACTTTTTTTTCAGCCAAACCCAAATCCACAAGCTCCCAATGGCTTTGCTTTTTCTCCACCACTTCTACCAAAGACCTTACAAACGCCTGGTGGATGTCCGAGTAAGGCCTGCGCATTCCGGTTTTTTTATACACCAAAGTCATATGCGCATTCACTGCAAAATGCGCGAGCAGCATCGCCTTAGTAAACCCAACCTCCACTAAACCCCGCTGCTCTAAAAATCTAGCCAGTTTATGAGTCAAAAATTCCGCCCGCACTTCTTCAAACCGGTTGTACGAACCCCCTAAACTCTCCCGGTAACCTGAAAATTTACCCAATGTATGGCAAATTTCATGAAGTGCAACGGCCAACAAATAATGTTTGTTAAAAAAGATTTCAGCCTCTTCTGCCTGTTTGGGACTCAGCAACACTTGAGCCGTGGGGATATAGCACTGGCGCACTTTTTCACTGATACTGTTTTCAAACAAAAGTTTTACGCTACCAAACTCTTCCAGAAGCTTCAAATTTTCCGGTTTAGACCAACCCACCGCAAATAGCTTTTTAAGCTCCCCTCCCCAGGCTACAACCTGTCCAGAGATAACTTTAACCTTTTCCGGCACTAATGATCCGCCACCAGCTAAGCCACGAGCAAACTCAGGCAGTACTGAACACCACAGGCTTATCTGACTCGTGGTCTTTGGATTGACCTTTTGAGCGATAAAAGTAAAAAATCGTTTTTTAGCAAACACCTGGTCACTAGCAGTTTCTGCCGGACCAAAATACACCACCTCGTCAAAGTTATGCCTGCCATACTCTTTCATCCACATCACTTCCGCGGCTTGCCAATTATTTGATGCTACTGCATCCCGTGCCGCATCAAGGTAATTTTTTGAGTACCCAGCCGCCTCCGAAGGAGCCTCTAAAAGCATTTCTAAAAGCAGCTTGCACTCAAAAAGCTGTTGTTGGTACTGAAGCGAGTAAGGTATGGGCAACACTTTTCCGTCATTTTCGACCAAAGCCTCGTATTCACCCAAAGGATCAGGAAGCTGTCTCAACTTTTCAGTTGACCAATGTTCAGGGTATACAGAAATACCGCCAGCGGTTTGCTGGCGGTATAGCCCATCCGTCAGTTTCCCCAATTTGATCAAATGTTCCTGCATAACTACATTATATACCCAAAAACAAAACCAGACTCCTTTTTTGACAAAGTCCGGTTTTCCGCTAGCATGTAATTTTTATTATTATAAGTTCAATCCAAATGAAAAAACATGATCCGACAGATTTCAAAAAACAGTTTATACACCCTCTTGCACTATGGGTGGCAAAAAAATATAATTATTGCCTCTAATCTTTACTATCTACCTTTCCCCTTACTTGTAAAACGAGATGTTTCCACCCTTGGCTCTTGAGAGCTAATCAACTTCGTCCCTTCATTATTTATACATCTTCTCTTTTGGCATGTCTTACAAAACATTACCCAACCATGAGAATATTTAGCAGCTGCATAGAATCCCTTCCATGTGTTTTTACATATTCCACATCGCCAATCACTTACTTCTAAAACAGTATCTTGACCCATAAAAAAATGGCCTTGGAGGCCTTTTAGAGTTTATAAGCTAAATTTTAACTTAACAAACTCTTAGGCCACCCGCTGTTAACAGGCCTATATTAATGCTTATAATGCCCCTTAAAAGGCATGGATGGTGTAAATTCGCCATACATCGTATATTTTACCCCCCTCC
>CAYYEK010000129.1:0-1866 GCA_964470855.1 uncultured Candidatus Saccharibacteria bacterium | reverse complement strand
GGTCAGCGCAGTACCGCTGCTGGCAACAGTGTTGGAGAGTCCTGCTTGGTGAGCCTTAATGCAGTCCATCTGACCTTCCACCACTACGGCTTCTCCCATCTCGACGATGGCATTTTTCGCCAAGAAAAGTCCGAACAACACATCCGACTTTTTATACACCTCACTCTCGCTACTGTTGACGTATTTCGCGGCATTGGGCCGGTCCTGTAAAAGTCTTGCTGAAAAGCCTACTACTTTGCCCTGGTGGTTAAGGATGGGAAAAGTAACTCGGCCGTAAAACCTATCATAAGTTCGCCCGCCGTCCGCTCTCACCACTAAACCGGACCGCACCAAGTCATCTTGAGTGACGCCTTTTTTTGCCAACACACTCCCTAAAGTCTGTGCCTTTTCCGGAGCAAAACCGATCTGCCAGGTGGCTAAGGTTTCATCTTCAAGTCCTCGCTTTTTTAGATAAGCCTTGGCCTGCTCTCCTTGAGGTGAGTTTAGCACCGCATGGTAGTACTTGGCGGCAAAAGCGTTTATGCGATACACTTTTTCCTGCCACTCATTTTTTTGCTTATCGCCAACGCTGCGTTCCGGCAAGGTCACCCCCGCGCGGTCGGCAAGTAACTTCAAAGTCTCTGGGAAATCCAAGCGCTCAAACTGCTGGACAAAAGAGAAGATATCGCCCCCTAGACCACAACCAAAACAATGCCAAATCTGACGCGTTGGATTGACGTTGAAACTCGGCGTTTTTTCATTGTGGAAAGGACAGTTGGCTTTCCAATTCACACCAGCACGCCTCAAAGACAAGTAGGAGCCCACCACTTCCACTACATCTAACCGGTCTTTGATATCTTGGACTACATGATCTGACATAAATATCCTAAAATTGGACTTGCGGACTGTTGTAGTTATGCATACAGTTTAAGCATATCCAGATACTCTCTGGTTAACGACTCCAGCTTTTCTATGATGGGATGGTTAAAATTATCCCGCGCTGCAACAAGTCGGTTTTCCGCAACCCATACCGCGGTTTGCGTTCCGTAACGAAGCAAAGAAGAGCGTAAATTCTCTCCTCGCTTATGCATGATGAACATGCTCTGGATATTTGCAATTTGGTCTGCTGCGCATATTGCCTTAGCTTCACTTGCTTGCCTACGCACCTGTTCAAAATACTGTAGCTTTCGCTGTTCGTATGACAACCTCTTGTCCTCTGTGACCGCCAAAACCAAACCTGCCACTTGTGGACCAAACTCTTTTTCTAAATCTTCGGCTGTAACCGAGGTATCTTCTACAGTGTCATGAAGGATGCCAGCTACTACCACTGGTAGCGTAAAACCATACTGCTGCAAAATATATCCTACCGCCGCTGGGTGGGATATGTACGGAACTTCACGCTCCAAGTTTTTTCGCAGCTGTGTTTTGTGGGCTATGGCGGAAAACTCCAACGCGTATAATACTGTTTGCTCATCAAGAGTAAGAGGGATCATAAGCTTACTTTACCCTGAAAAACACCCTTAAGCAACTCGACAAACCCGTCTTATGGTGGTAAAATCCTCTTATTGCTGCACATAAGCCTAAGTTAGGATAAATCCGCATAAAAAAGTCAGGCACAAGGTTTACTTACTACTGTTGGAGAGGTCGCATAGCCCCTAAGGGGACCCCTAGGGTTGGTCTAGTGCACGGGCTTGGCCACCGCCTAAGGGCGGGGTCCCGCTGAAGGCGGGAAAAGCGAGTAAAAAATTACTTACTACTGTTGGAGAGGTCGCATAGTGGTCGAGTGCGCTCGCTTGGAAAGCGAGTAACCCTTCACCGGGTTCGGGGGTTCGAATCCCCCTCTCTCCGCCAGATTGGCAACTTTGAACTTTAGTCACGGCAAGGGTT
>CAYYEK010000128.1:0-1931 GCA_964470855.1 uncultured Candidatus Saccharibacteria bacterium | reverse complement strand
TTTTAATTGCATCAGTTACCGTAGTTCCAACAACCCAAGCCGAACCTTCAAGTTTTTGCATAGACAAAAATTTCTCATTAAGACCAAGTCTACTAAGAAGTGCATAACGATCGTTTACGCTTCTCATCATGTGCCTGATTAACAAATCTGCAAATTCTTTATTCAAGTCTTCCTCCTTAATGTCCAATGTAACCCATATTATATCACTCAGTAACCACTCACACTTCCAGTTAAATACTTTTCAACATCTAGCGCAGCCTGGCAACCCATCCCCGCAGCCGTTACCGCCTGCTTATAACGAAAATCAACTACATCTCCAGCAGCAAACACTCCCTCTTCCGATGTTTGTGTTGGGTATCCCTCCAGCCAACTATCCAACATAATTCCTCCGTTCATGGCAGTCAACAAAAACCCTTTTTCATCTAGCTCCAATTGACCTTCAAATAATTTAGTGTTTGGGAAATGCCCAATCGCCAAAAACAACCCATCAGCAAGCGGTTCCTCCGTATTTTGAGTTTTAGAGTTTTTGAGTTTTAGAGTTTTTAAAACATCTTCCCCACCAACCCCAACCACTTCACTATTCCAAATAATTTTTACTTTGGGATTTTTCTTTACTCTCTCTTGCATTATTTTGCTAGCTCTAAACTCATCTCTTCTAACAACCATGTTCACTTCTTTTGTGTATTTAGCAAGTGCCATTGCATCTTCTATTGCAGCGTCCCCACCACCCACTACATACGTCACTTTGTCGCGGAAAAAAGCAGCGTCACAAACCGCACAAGTACTTACTCCTCTTCCCATAAACTTTTCCTCACCAACATTTAGCATCTTCGAACCAGCTCCTGTAGAAACTATTACAGTTTTTGCCAAAATCTCTTTTTCTCTCACAAAAACTTTCTTAATTTCCCCACCCAGCTCAACCTTAGTAACATTTTCAATCTCCAAAATCGCCCCAAACCTTTTCGCCTGCTCCATCATTTCTGTCATCAGGTCTGGGCCCATAATTCCTTTGCTAAATCCAGGAAAGTTTTCTACTTCTGTAGTATTCATGAGCTGTCCTCCTGCGGCCGTGCCAGATAAAACCAGCGTCGACAACATCGCACGAGACGTATAAATAGCGGCCGTATAACCACTTGGCCCACCTCCAATAATTACCACATCCCAAACTTTTTGTTCCATATTCAATCTTAAATCATTGATAACAACAGTTTTATTTTCAAAGCTCTTTATTGTTTTGGCGAACTTACGCAGACTCAAAATGCTTGGACTCTGTACTCAGAGATTTTGAGTCGAGTATGTAGATAGGCTACATCCGCAGGAGATGTAGAACTATCGGTCGCACAAAAGAATAAGGAGCAACAAGAAAACAAAATTATTTAATAACTGACTCCACCATCTTAATATATGGATCTCTACCTGCAAACCCTACTTGCCTAGCTACTTCCTTGCCTTTCTCAAAAAGAATTACCGTAGGGATACTCATCACTCTATAATCGCTGGCCACTTTTTGGTTAGCGTCCACATCTAACTTACCCACCAAAACCTTACCAGCATATTGTCCAGCGAGTTCTTCCACAATTGGTGATACCATCCTGCACGGACCACACCAATCAGCAAAAAAGTCCACCAAAACAGGCTTATCCGACTTTAAAACCTCGTCATTAAATGTTTGATCAGTAAAATGTTGTACCGCCATATTTATGTCTTTTTATTATTAAATTAATTTATAAATACTATATATCTACAAAAATCTCTTAAGTAATTGTGTGTATTCCTCCTTGCTACAACTGCCAGCAGCTTCGGCCAAAAGAGTCTTCGCAATCCCCTTAAGCGAACTAACCGAAGCCACAATCTGAGTTACCACCGCCTCACACTTCTTGTCCTCTGCAATCATTTTTTCAATGCCTCCTACTTGACCCTGAACTCGCTTT
>CAYYEK010000127.1:0-1951 GCA_964470855.1 uncultured Candidatus Saccharibacteria bacterium | reverse complement strand
TAAACAAGAGTAAGAACATCAAATTCCTTCCTAAAGCATTCCACTAACTCAATTTTATGCTCGTAAACTCTTCTAATTAAATCGTTTGTGACGCCTACGTATATGGTGCCATTCTTGCTAGAAGCCAAAATATAGACAAAATAAGTTTTCATTTGAGAAGCTTACTTTTATATGATGGATCCTGAATCTAGTTCAGGATGACAGAGAAGAACAGATGGATCCTGATTGACATCAGGATGACAGAGATGAGTTGTTATTAGCGCCTTCCAGTCTGTCATTCCAAACTTGCCTGTCCGCCACAGCTCTAGCGTAGGGGGGATTGGGAATCTAGGTGGTTTGATCTAGTTTCTCCTAAGTAGCTTTAAGAGCAGTTGTTTGTCTTCGGTTTTGAAGAAGCGCAACACAAGCAGTACTGTTACATATACAAAAGCTCCTATCAGTACCAAAAAAGCAAGGTTAGCCATAAGGTGTGGTAAAGCACTTGCCCCAAACCCGCTCACTTCAAAAAGAGTGAGGTTGCGAACAGGCCATAAAATTAGACCCATTGCTCCTGCTGCTATGGCGGGCTTGGCAAATTTATCAAAAAGCGAAAACGGGGTGATGAACTTGTATACTAAAAAGAAGTAAAAAGACGCTTGGATAAACTCAGATACCACGGTCATGATGGCCGAGGCTTTTATGCCAAGGACAGGTAAAAGCAGTACATTGCCCACTATGTTTACAACGACATTGGCGCCGGTAACTATGACGGCGTACTTAGTCAGCTGCGATATCACCAGTGCGTTTGCAGTAACATAGATAAAAAGTAAAGCTATGGCCCAAACTAGATATTGCAAAGGCACGGCTGAGCCTAAAAAGCGGGCATCCCCACTGGTTAGAACCAGCATCACGTGACCTGCTAGGATACTCCCACCTACTGCTAAGGGCAAGGCTATGGCAACCATAATTCGGATGTATTTTTCCAAAGTGCTCCTCACCTCTCCTAGAGCTTTTTTTGCCATAAGTCCAGCCAACAGCGGATACAAAGAGTGCGAGACCACCGCAGGGAAAAAATTGGTCAGGTCAACGATTTTATAAGCCGCAGTATAAAGCCCAGTTTGAGTGTAGTCCAGAATTTTAGATATGAGCAGAACATCTATACGATTATAGAGCGCGGAAAAACTTATGAGTAGAGCAAACGGCACTGATGCTAGAGCGATCTGTTTGATGAGTTTGAAGTCCGTTTCAGCGAAAATGTTTGTCAATTTTGCCTTCCCTATGTATGGACGGATATAAATACTGTAAACCAGTAGCGCTGTCAGACCAAACACTACTTGCTGCATCGCCAAAAAAGGGATGCCTTGTTTGAAATAGATAGCGGACAAAATCATGCAAGCATTGGTCAAAGGTCCTAAGAAGTTTACTACTGCGACTTTTTTCATATCCTGAAAAGCAGACAGGATAGAAAGATACGGCAAAGTCAGTCCGTACAAAAATACACCTGCGCCTGCGATAAACACAGCTTTAACCAAGACCGGCTCTACACCCCTTAAGCTTACAAAGCCAACCATGGCAGCATACGTTATAGACGCCAAAAGTATTTCAGCTGCAAAAAAGTTGTAGAAATACTTCCTTGCTAACCCAGGATCTTCAGCTACTTTTTTTACTACTAACTGCGATACCCCAAGATCCACCAGCACGCCAAAGATCGCAACTAAAGAGAGGACAAATTGAAACTGACCGGTTTGGTATGGCCCCAAGTAAGCAAACAGCTGGGTATATGCAAAAAACAGGAGGAGCAACCCTCCTGCTCTTGATGCGGATAGCCAGAAAATGTTGGATTTAGCTGATGACACTGGGAAAACAATTAACAATTAACAGAAAGCAGAAATAGTAGTAAAAGTAGTATAGTTGTAAAGTAGTATACAGAGAACATTTTCCGCCAGAGGCGGACCCCGCTCGAGGCGGGGGA
>CAYYEK010000126.1:0-1976 GCA_964470855.1 uncultured Candidatus Saccharibacteria bacterium | reverse complement strand
TTCAAGCTGTCTAACTATCAAACATACCTGGAAGAGTATTTGAGTAAGCCGGGGAGTATCCTACCCAAATGGAGAAGGCAGGAAGCTTTGAATTTTGTAAAGCAGGGCTTGGAAGATTTTAGTATCTCACGGGAGAAATCACGTTTGGATTGGGGGATCCCTGTACCGGGCGATGAAGAGCAGGTCATGTATGTATGGTTTGATGCGCTTACGAATTACATCTCCACTCTTGGCTGGCCGGACGAGAGGGGTAACTACAAAAAGTTTTGGGTAGAGGGTGAGACCTTTCAGGTCGCAGGGAAAGACCAGGTTCGTTTTCAGTCGATCATGTGGCAAGCTATGCTAAAGTCTGCTGAGTTGCCTTCCACAAAAAAAGTCGTGTATCACGGCTTCATCACTTCAGGTGGTCAAAAGATGAGTAAGACAATGGGCAATGTAGTCAGCCCGTTTGAGATCATAGACACTCTTATTGAAAAAGGGGTTGCGCAGGAGCAGGCGTGCGATGCACTGAGGTATTATCTTGCGCTGGAAATTCCGACTTTTGAAGACGGGGATTTTACTTGGGAAAAGTTCTGGGAGAGTTACAATGCCCAGCTAGCCAATGGGCTGGGTAATCTAGCTAGTAGAGTTTTAAAGATGGCGAAGAATGCAGGAATAACGAATAACGAATTTGGAATAACGAATTTTGATCAGGAATATACTAGCCACCTAGAAAAGTTTGAAGTACAGAAGGCCGGGGAATGGATCTGGCGGAAGATAAAATCTTTAGATGAGTACATTGCCAAAGAAGAGCCGTTTAAGGTTGTAAAAGTAGATCCGGAAAAAGGCAAAAAGCAGATTGAACACTTACTGCAGGAACTTGAGTGCATAGCTTTCCACCTCGCACCTTTCCTGCCAAATACCGCTGGTAAGATTTTATCTGCACTAATAAATCTAGATACCGCTGAGCCTTTGAGGCTATTTCCTAGGATACTTATTGTAGCTGACTCCATAAAAGTATCTGATAGTGCGAGTCTAGAAATAAAATAGCTAGCATGCTTATAGATACCCACGCGCATGTGCAATTTGAAGACTACGGGTCAGATGTAGATGAGGTTATGACTCGTGCTTTTGACGCGGGCATGGAAGTCATAACAGTAGGCTCAAACCTGAAAAACTCCAAACAAGTTTTGGAAGTTCTGGCAAAGTACCCAAGTGGGGTATACGGAGTAGTTGGTTTACATCCAAACCACACTTACGAAACTCAAGACCCCATAGACATGAAGCACCAAGAGCAGGTGGAGGTGTTTGACTATGGGGTTTATAAAAAATTGGCAGAGCACCCAAGGGTGATTGGAATTGGGGAGTGTGGGTTGGACTATTATAGACTTCCTTTGGAGGGAAAACCCCAGAAAGCAGTTTTCCCTTCCAACGGCGCAGTAGCGCCTGCCTCCCATTCCGAAGGTTTCTCAGATGCAGAAGTGAATTCTGACATCTTCGATTTTTCCAATATCGAAAGGATTAAAGAGTTGCAGAAGGTGGCGTTTTTAGAGCAGATAAGATTGGCGCTAGAGTTGGACAAAACTTTGGTCATCCACTGCAGACCAAGTAAAGGGAGCACGGACGCATATGAAGACATATTAGAAATCCTAAATTCTAATATCGAAATTCGAAACAAAATTCCAAATTCAAAATTCCAAATTCCAAATTCTGGCGGCGGACTGCGGTTCGAGATCCACAGTTTTACCGGTAACTTAGAAACCGCGCAAAAGTTTTTGTCTTTGGGTGGTTATATTGGCCTAAACGGCATCGTCACTTTTGACAAAACGGGGGTGATGGAGGAGGTGGTGAAAGGCGTTCCCCTGGATCGCATTGTGCTTGAGACAGATGCGCCGTACCTAGCGCCTACTCCTTTTCGTGGCAAACGCAATGAGCCTAGCTTTGTAGTAGAGGTGGCAAAAAAAATCGCCACCCTGAAAGGAGTGAACTTAGAAGAA
>CAYYEK010000125.1:0-2083 GCA_964470855.1 uncultured Candidatus Saccharibacteria bacterium | reverse complement strand
CCTTGTGAGGAGAGGGATTAAGGGTGAGGTTGTCATTAAACCATTTCACTGCATCCATAACCATGCGGCTGCTGCTTGCGCCTTCCACCCGTACATCTTTTAAGTAGACTTTCAAGCCTAGTTTGGGCAAGTTGTTTTTAAAGTCATGGATAACTGCGCCGGCTCTGGAGGTGATGATGCCTATGGTTTGGATAAATTCTGGTAGTTCGCGTTTGCGCGCGAACAAGCCTTCTTCTGATAACTTTGATTTTAAATGTTCGTAAGCTTTTTTTAGCGCTCCCTCCCCTACTAGCTCAACATTTTCCACTGTGAACTGGAACCGGCCGTTGCGTTTGACCAAACGTGGCATGCCCTCCACTGCCACTTCCATGCCGTCCTCCAAGGGGATACCGAGTCCTCGAAAAGTGTAGACAGGCAGGAAGCAGCCCAGTACTGACTCGTCTTCTTTATCTTTTAAAGAAAAATATAGGCCGCTAGGGTAAGTTTTGAGTCCTGATACTTCACCTACTATTTTTACGTCCGCAGTTTTTGCGAGGATTAAGTTTAAATACTCCAAGTACTCCCCCACTCGGATGAGTTGTTTACCCTGAGCCTGCCGAAGGGCTTGATCCTGAGCTTGCTCGCGGTGAGCCTGCCGAATCTGCCGAAGGGCTTGATCCTGAGTGAGTCCGCGAGTCGAAGGGCTGTGTATTTCTTCTGCACTCTCTGCTGAACTAGAATCTGGAATCTGGAATTTAGAATCTTGGGGTTGTTTAGCTCTTTGCCTAGTGGCTTCCTGCCCTTCCCAGGCGTGGTCATCGACTCCGAGGCTCAGGCTCGAGGAGGGAGGGATAGAGGGATAGGTCGAATTTAAGTTTGAAATTTGAATTTTGGTGATTGGAGTTTGTTTAGGATTTGTAATTTCGGAATTGGGATTTACAAATTCTGTCCCCAACCCTTTTGAAGCATCTGTGTCATTTGTGGGATTTGTGTATTGGTGGACTATCTGCAGAATTTGTTTCCCGTATTTCTTCAGCTTTGCCGGACCTATGCCTTTAATAGCTCCAAGCTCTTCAAAAGTGGAAGGCGCGTTTCTAGCTATCTCCTCAATAGTTTTATACTGAAGCACCTTGTAGACTTCCAGCCCTTCAAGGCCTGCTTGCTTGTCTCTAAATTCAATTAAGCTTTGGATTAAACTCATGTTCTAGGTTATACCTAATACCTAATACCTGTTACCTTATACTGTATACTAATTTACAGGATAGCACAGCTTTTACTTTAGCTCTTAATTTTGGAATTCTCCTTAGGGGTTCTTTTTGTAGCCCATGAGGCATTTGAGAAGTAAAATTGTCAGAGTTGCACACCTTTAAAACTACTGTTAATCTATCTGTAAATTTCAAGTGAATTTTTATGGTTAGAAAGTTTGAAGTTATTAGGACATTTAGGGTTTTAGGAGATGTTCGAGGAGAGACAAACGAAAAAACTGCACTTGAAGCTTTGATAAATCATGTAGAACGAGAAAGAAATAAAAATCTAAGTGCTTATCCATGGCTTAGTACAATAAGACCAAAAACGCCTGATGAAGACCGTGTTGGTGTAGACATAGTATTTGAAACAAGTAAGGGTAATTATGGGATAAATGTAAAAAGTTCATATAGATTTGCTTGGGAGCACGAGGAAAGATTTCCAGATATTCCTGTCTTGATAGTAGACGAAAGAACTAACCTAGAAGAAGCAGCTAAAAATATAATACTAGAAATTTATAATAAGTTTTACAAAAAAAATAGTAGTGGAAATTTTTAAGCAGACCTTGAACAGCAAGACCCTGTGTAGCCCTTAGCCTATAAGTAGTTTAAGTTAAATATGACAGAAAAAAATAAAAATTCTGAACCCTTAGAAACCGAGGAAAAACTCAATCCTCACAAAGTTCACTACGAGATAGCTAAGTTACAGATGGTCCAAGGGGTTACAACGTTCAAGGTTGGAGATGGTGAGCTAAAGTACACTTTCATGGGCTCAGATCCAAACGTGAGAAAGATTTATTATAATTTTAGGTAATTAGTCCGAAACGTAACCAAAATAGATCTCAATTAGCTCTTTTAGC
>CAYYEK010000124.1:0-2135 GCA_964470855.1 uncultured Candidatus Saccharibacteria bacterium | reverse complement strand
GCCTCTGGCGGAAAATGTTCTCTGTATACTACTTTACTACTTTTACTACTATTACTACTTCCTGTTTACAGTCTGGTTAAAGATTAAAGATTAAGGATTAAGGATAGTCTTCTGCTTTCGTTAAAGGTTAAATGTTCTTCGGTTGGCTAGGCTTTACGTATAGTCCGCTGTGATCTGTACGATTTCACGGATATTTTTCAGCTGTTCGGTCAACTCAGTACTGATGTGAACTTTAGTTTTGGTTTTGATTTTCTGCACTTTGGAGCCGTTGCCGATGGACAAAAAAACTTGTGCTTCACCTGGGTGTTGCTCCAGCGTATTTTTTATATCTTCCAAAATTTGAGCAGGTGGCAAGGTCTGCAGGTGGATGGTATAGGCTTTATCCTTTTCCCACTCTGCTAAAGCGTTCTGGTAGGCTGCGTCCATAGGTAGCTCTTTTAACTCGTCGGTAATGAGAGTAAAGTCACCTTCCCGTTCCTGGAGTCGGCCGGTCACAGCTACAACTCTGTCTACCTCCAGTAAATGCACCACAGTAGGCATAACTTTTGGAAATACAAGTACTTCAAGGTGCCCGGTGGGGTCGTTGAGCTCTAAAAACGCCATAGGCTCGTTTTTCTTGGTCATGGTTCGCCTAACCTTGCTGATGATACCACCTACAGACATTTGCTGTCCGTCCATATCTGAGGTTAAGGAGTGAAGTTTAGGGTATGACTTCAAGACCGTGGCGTATTTGTCCAAGGGGTGGCCTGAAACATACATCCCCAACAGTTCTTTTTCCCAAGACAAGATCTCTTCTTGCGTTGCAGATTCGGCTGGTTTTAGTCTTAGGCTACCGAGCGGCAGGGTAGAACCAAACAGTGACTTGTGGCTTTCTTCTAAAAGACGCGACCTACCGCGAGCGTATTCTAAAACTAGTTCAGTGTTGGCCAACAGCTGCCCCCGCTCGCCAAACCTGCTTAGAGCGCCTGACTTAGCTAGAGCTTCCCAGGATTTCTTGTTGAAGTTTTTGTTAAAACAGTGTTCCAGAAAATGCTCCAGCGTGTCTAATGGTTTTTGCGCTTTTCTGGCTTGGTGGATAGCTTCTATGACATCGGAACCTAAGTTTTTTATAGCATTTAATCCAAAACGGATAGTGTGGTCATCTAAAACTGTAAAATCTGCTTCTGATTCTGCGACATCGGGTGGCAAAACTTTTATGCCTAAAGCTTTACACTCTTCTACAGCGGCGTAAATTTTTGTTTCATCTCCACTTTCTGCGGACATCACTGCTGCCATAAATTCTACAGGGAAGTTGGCTTTCATGTAAGCAGTCTGGTAGGCAACTACGCAGTAGCTTGCGGAGTGGCCTTTGTTGAAGCCGTACGCAGCGAATGGCTCTATCCACGCCCAGACCTGCTCGGCTTTTTCACGGCTCCAGTGGCTTGTCTCTACACACCCGGCAATGAATTTTTCTTTTTGTTTGGCCATCTCTTCAGGGATCTTTTTGCCCACGGCTTTGCGGAACTTGTCTACCTCTTCCCAAGTGTAGCCAGACAAGTTGTGTGCCATCATTAACAAGTCGTCTTGATAGACCAAAACCCCATAGCTTCGCTCCAAGATAGCCTCCAGCGCAGGATCTAGGTAGGTGATGAGTTCTGGGTTGTGTTTGCGGGAGATGAAGTCGGGGATAAACTGCAAAGGACCCGGACGGTAAAGCGCGATCATGGCCATGATGTCGAAAATCGTTTCCGGTTTGAGCTCTTTTAGGTATCTGGTCATACCTGAAGATCCAAGCTGGAACACGCCAAAGGTGTGGCCGTCAGTCAAAAGCTGGAAAGTTTTCTTGTCGTCTAAGGGCAGGTTGGAGATGTCGATGTCAACCCCGTGTCTGGCTTTCACCAAGCGTAGCGCTACTTCCAATATAGAAAGGTTGCGTATACCCAAAAGATCCATCTTGACTACTCCGATGGCATAGGAAGAAGCTCCCGCATCAAGGGAGTACATGTCGTACTGGGTGATGATGCGATTGCCGTCCGGTTCTAACTGGAGGGGCATATAGTCGGTCAAAGGAGTTGGGGTTATGACTATACCTGCCGCATGGATAGAAGCGTGCCTGGCCCCGCTTTCAAGTTTTTCAGCTATATCTAAAATTTGTC
>CAYYEK010000123.1:0-2156 GCA_964470855.1 uncultured Candidatus Saccharibacteria bacterium | reverse complement strand
CTTAACTCACGAAAAATTTAAGACGTTCACCACCAAAGAAATTATTGATGCTAAAAAATCTACTGAAGCTATTATCGCGTTAGCCTTAGATAGTAAGGAAGAAGTTGATGAGATGGCTGAGAAAGCTCTGAAAGCTGGTGGAACAAAATTCTCTGAACCACAAGACTACGGATTCATGTATCAGAAATCTTTCCAAGACTTGGACGGACACTGCTGGGAAGTTTTTTACATGGACCCAAACTACGTTCAATAAACGCAGAAAGTTTTTTCTTGCACTCTCGTAAAATTCGAGTACTTTATGCGGGAAATGAATGAGAAACCCCCCTCGGCGCCTACAACACTTGAAAAACCACCCGCGGTCCCCAATCTTTTAGTTCAAGTCATGGTCGACCCCGATATTCCAGATGTGGAATCTATTTATGTGATTGATGTACGTTCCCGTACAAGAGAGATAATTGCTTCAGTAATAGCTCCTCAACACCAACAAACCACCGACCGTCTCCATAGGATAGATGAGGTTGGAGTTTGTAATGGTCATTTTAAGGAATATTTGTTGGCGGATCGAAATAGGCTTATTGCTCTCGGATTTGCACTTGGCCGCCAATCTGTGAATGAGCCCAAAGATACTAACGATCAAACCAAAGTAGAAACTCCAGATACTGAGACTGGTGTACAATCGGAGTAATGAAATTCAAATTTCCCCCACTCCTCAAAAAAATCATTGGGGTTATTTTGGTTATCATCGGTCTTTTTGCGTTGGTAACTCCCCTCACACCTGGTGCTTGGCTGGGTTTGATTGGTTTAGAGATGTTGGGGTTTGGATTTATTTGGAAAGACTGGATCAAGCCTACGTTTGACCGCCTTCAGGGCAAGAAACAGCAAACTAAATCGTCTTCGCAAACTCCGGGTCGCGTGCCAAGCGACTCTCCTCCGGTAAAACCTGGTTCTGGTACTTACTGAAAGGCTTTTTATTATAAGGAGTCTCGGCTGGACTACTCATAACTTCGAAAGCGAGCTGACAAACGCGCATACCTGGGTACAAAGCCACTGGTAAGCGGTTCAAGTTACTAATTTCTAAAGTGATCGTCCCCTCAAAGCCTGGATCCACGAAGCCTGCCGTGGAGTGCACGATGATTCCAAGGCGGCCGAGCGAACTTCTGCCTTCCACACGGGCCACTAAGTCATCGGCGAGCTTGATGGTCTCTTGCGTGACACCCAAAACGAACTCTCCCGGCTGCACAATGAACGCTTCGCCATTAGGAACATTGATGGTGCGCATGTTACCCGCGAATGATTCCGGCTTTTTTGGGTCCAGGACGGCAAACTTGCTGTGCTCATAGAGCTTGAAGGTATTACCCAGACGCAGATCCATACTACTTGCATGAATATGCTGGAATAACTCTGGCTGAAGCGACGTCACCGTCACTCGGCCGGTCTCTATAGCCACACGAATGTCTCGGTCAGACAAGATCATGGCCCCGAGAGTACCACAGAACATAGAAATGTAGGCAAAGAAATTGTGGGTTCAGTATTGTCCATTACAATAGTGGTCTATGAGCACTACGGATGTTCAAAACGAGTCAAAGGCACGGGATACTGCCATAGATGACCTGAAGGATTCTCCGGCTTTAAAGGCACAAAGAGAGGCTTTACGACAACGCGGAAAGGCGAAGATTCGCTCTGCCTTAGCAAGCACTACAGCTTTAACACAAGCCGACTACGATAGTTACCTGCGCGACGTGCTGACCGATGAAGGTTTGGAACGTGGGGGTGCGCATACGGGCCAAAAAAAACTCGACTGGCTAAAGGAAACGGTCAACTTACGAATTCCAGAAGTCATTAGTCAGGTACAACAGCTGGAAAATGATTTTTTTCGGAAACTGAGCCAAGCCCGCTCGAACGGCTGGATTAGTTCTGCCAGCGAGCAGCGTTGGCGTGATCGATTAGCTAGCAGCAATGTGCTTTGGTACAACAAGAAAACATTCTTGACGCAAAAATTCCCAGCCTACTTTAAAAATTGGGAAACATTGGATGCCGATGAGCGCAAACTCACTGCAAAAGTGAAACAGCTGAAACTGAGCAAGAAAGAGATACCGGAATTAGCTGCTTTTTTGGATCCGACTTTTCGCGATAATAAATATTCAGCCAAAAAATTA
>CAYYEK010000122.1:0-2186 GCA_964470855.1 uncultured Candidatus Saccharibacteria bacterium | reverse complement strand
TCTTTAAAATGGTGCCCATTTTCGGGACCATTGCCCAATTTACAATCTAAAATCTGCAATATTCTTCATTCGCTATTCTTCATTCGTGCCGTCCTTCGACTTAGCCTCACCTCGCCAAAGCTCTTGCGAAGCGGGTAGGCGGGCAGGCATCAGGATGACGGATAGGAATTAAGATCATTTTCCGGACAAGTTCGGGTTAAAAAGTTAACGTGTTAACGAGTTATTTGAAGTTAGTAGTTTTTAGTTGAAGTTTTAACTTATGAGTTTTGACTTTTTCCGCCATAGGCGGACCCCGCTCGAGGCGGGGGAGTTTTCTATTTTCTAATCCAATCTACAATCTTCGATATAAAATCTGCAATTATTCAATCGTCATTCCATATTTGGGGAAGGGTTACCTTTTAAAAAAGGGTAACCCTTTAAATATGGCGGGTTTGAGTTTTACAGGAGGGTTGCTATAATCTAGTGTCAAAGTGCATATGGGCAATCTTCAAACATTTATAAATCTTGCAAAAAAAACAGGCTCAGTGGCTATAGTAGACGAAGCTGGAGAGGTCTTGGGGGTTTTGTTAAGTCCTGAAGAGTATGACAAGATCTCCGGGTCTTTAACAGGCGGGCTTAAGCAAAGCAAGCACCAGCTGGATGTGGAGGAGATAAATAGGCAGATCCTGCAAGCCCAATTGGCTGAAAAGTGGACAGAACCGAGTATTGAGCAACACCCGGATCACCCTGCTAAGGGCACCTTTAGGTCAGACCACAGCCGTAAGTTTGGAAGACAACATGTGCCTACGGACTTGCCAACCTCGGACGCCATCCCAACCAATTCTAGTCATCACATCAAAAGACAAGACTTGAGGGAAGAAGTTCTTGACCCCAGCTTTGATTTTGATGGGGAAGGATGAGAATTGTTGACAGTTGAGTGGCTTAACAGTTATAATTTTGCCAGTCTAAACAAGCAGACTTTTTTTAAAGTCAGTTTTGTTTTGCACTTCAAAATTAAACATTAACTTTGAAAAGCCCTGGATTCCTGAACCCGCTACAGGGAAGGAAAAAAAGAGATCTCCTCGGACTTAGCGCCTGATCGATCGGCACTAAATTCGAGGGAAACTCGGGCAGCGCAGCCAAGCCTTGGCGCACTACAAGTGCTTGAGAAGAAAGGGACAAACAAAATGGCAGAAGCGTTTGATCGCTCTAAACCGCATGTCAATGTGGGTACCATAGGTCACGTTGACCATGGAAAGACTACCTTGACTGCGGCCATCACAACCGTACTTGCCAAGTCCGGCAAGTCTAAAGCCCGCGCGTACGACCAGATTGACAACGCGCCGGAAGAGAAGGCTAGAGGTATTACCATTAATACAGCTCATGTTGAGTATCAGTCCGACAAACGGCACTATGCTCACGTTGACTGTCCTGGTCACGCTGACTACATCAAGAACATGATTACTGGCGCAGCCCAGATGGACGGCGCTATCTTGGTGGTGTCAGCTGCTGATGGTCCTATGCCTCAGACCCGCGAACACATCCTCTTGGCCCGTCAGGTGGGCGTACCTTACATCGTGGTCTATATGAACAAAGTTGACCAGGTGCAGGACGCTGAGCTGTTGGATTTGGTTGAGCAGGAAATCAGGGATTTGTTAAACAAATATGAATTCCCTGGTGATCAGACACCCATCATCCGCGGTAGTGCTTTGAAAGCTTTGGAAGGCGACCAGTCTGAAATCGGCGAGCAATCTATACTGAAGCTTGTCGAGGCTTTGGATACTTACATCCCTGAGCCACAAAGGCAGACAGATAAACCGTTTTTGATGCCTATAGAAGATATCTTCACCATTGAAGGACGTGGTACCGTAGTAACAGGTAGGATAGAGCGCGGTTTATTGAACCTCAACGATGAAGTTGAGATCGTCGGTATCCGCCCTACAACCAAAACAGTTGCTACTGGTATAGAGATGTTCAACAAGCAGTTGGACAAAGGTATGGCTGGTGATAACGCCGGGGTACTCCTCCGCGGTGTTAAAAAGGAAGAAGTTGAGCGCGGCCAAGTTTTGGCCAAGCCCGGCAGTATAACTCCTCATACCGAGTTTGAAGCAGAAGTTTACGTTCTGACCAAAGAGGAAGGTGGGCGGCACACCCCATTCTTCAAGGGTTACAAACCTCAGTTCTATGTTCGTACAACAGACGTAACT
>CAYYEK010000121.1:0-2200 GCA_964470855.1 uncultured Candidatus Saccharibacteria bacterium | reverse complement strand
GGGATACCTCCCCTAGCCCCTCCTACTTTAGGAGGGGAAGAGTAGGGGCATTCTTATATTTAGAGGATGAAATATTAGAGGAGGAAAAGGGATGAGGACTGTCTGGTTTCTATTTAGAAAAGATAGGGCAAACTCCCCTAACCCCCTCTTTAGAAAAGATGGGGTGCGAATTTTATAGGAGGGGGTGGGGAAGTTATTTTACGATTTGCTAAACAAGGAAAGTTTGGGTAGAGATGAGAAATAGAGTTTTGATTTTAGGCGGCGGTATTGCTGGGCTGAAGCTAGCCTGTGTTTTATCGTCCCAAAAAGATTTGTCTGTTTCTTTAGTGGATCGCGAGGAAGACTTGGCGGTTGATCTGTTTGGGGTGGGGGAGTTTGGAGGCAGGTTATATAACAGATTTTCTAGGGCGGAAATTGCACGTAAGCATGGTTTTGATTTTTTACGCGGTGAGATAAGTTTTGTAGACCAGTTAGCGCGAACTTGCGAAGTTGGGGCAAAAAAGCTCGGGTTTGACTATCTTGCGCTTGCGTTGGGTGGGGTTTGGCAGGACAGGCGATTACTCGCCAGCACTTCCATGTACTATGCTTGGAGTAGGGAGCAACTGCGTTTGCTAGCTGCGGCGTTAGAAGGTGAAGTTAAACTTAAACAGAGGCAAAGCTCTTCGTCATCAAGCGAGATAGTGGTGGTGGGTGGAGGTGTGGTAGGGGTGCAAGCTGCTTTGAACATTAAACAGTTTTTAACTCAGAAGTGTAGCGAAGCAAATTTGGATCCTAAAAGTTTTGCGGTCTCTATATGGGAGAGGAGCGGGTCATTGTTGCATCTGAACTCTCACGAGACTGGTGTTGTGGCAGGATGGTTGCGCCAAAGAGGCGTTGAGGTTAGACTGCATCAGCACGCGGAGCACTCGGTGATACAAGCAGGTCAGTGGCCGTTTGCCCTCACTAGGCCCAGGCTGTTGGTTTGGGCTGGGAACCCCCCGGAAGTTGATGGGGGAGCGCAAGAGGATAAGTTGTGGTGGCGAAGGTCACAGTTGACCAATATGAGTTTTGAGGTGCGGGGGATGGACGGCGTGTTTGCGCTCGGTGAGCATGCCAGGCCACCTTTACCCTACCGTCAGCTGAACCTAGAGGCTGTATTGAGGGAAGTTGAGTTTTTGGCCACTGCGGTGAAAGCTTACCAGAACAATACCTCTTTGCCCCGTTTTAAACCGCAGGAGTTTCCGCAGTTCATCTTTTTGGGTGACAATCGGTATTTGAAGATTTTTCGAGGCCATCTGTCTGTGGGTAGGCATTTTGGCTTTTCTGCCAGAAGGGCGGCAGGCAAGATCACATTTTAAATTATATGACAGCTTATCAGCTACTGGCTGAACTGGATAGCAGTTTGCCTCACTTCCCGGATGGTAGGATAGATTATACGCATTCCAGATGCGCCATGGCGGTCAATGTAGTTATCTGTTGTCATGGCAGGGTGTTGCTGTTAAAGCGTAGCCAGCAAGTTTTGGCGTATAAAGGTATGTGGAATGTAGTTGGTGGGTACTGGGATGAGCTGGTGTCGGTTGAAGAGAAGGTGTATGAAGAGCTGTGGGAGGAGCTACGAATACGGAAAGATAAAGTGTCCGCTTTAGCGGTTGGACGGACTCGCAAAGTCCAAGACCGAGTGCTTAAGAAGACTTGGTATGTGGTTCCAGTATTAGCCTCGCTTAAGGCACGTCCTAGGATCGTTTTGGATTTTGAACACACTGCGTTTGCTTGGGTATCTCCCGAGGAATTGTGCAAGTTCAACGTGATACCAAAAGTAGGACGCTTGGTGTCTAGGTTGTTTGTCCGAAATCAAAAAAACCGCCACTAGATGGCGGTTTTATACAGTCGTCAGAAAAGTTGTAAGGCTTTTGTATCGTTTTTACATAAGCAAGATGGGCTGGGCTAAGCCCTTAATTACTTCTTGGAATTTTTATGTAAAGGGCAATCGCCATTTATTATGTAACACTCAGCGTTTTCTTCACCCTGAAGAGCTTTTATTTTACATAAAACGGTACTCTTTATGTCGGGGGGGGTTCTAGTTTATTGGTTATTTTAAGAGTCGTTGCAATCGCCTTTTCACAATTGACTGTTCGGGCCTTCTTTTGTGCTTGTTTGTACGTTGAATTCATACTATTCCTTACTTGAAACCCCGAGCGTAAGCTCGGGGAGGAAGTCAGTA
>CAYYEK010000120.1:0-2205 GCA_964470855.1 uncultured Candidatus Saccharibacteria bacterium | reverse complement strand
CGAGTCTGAGCCTCGGAGTCGATGACCTCGGGGAGAGGGTAGCCTGCCCGCCGATACTTGTCTTCAGCAGGCTGGGGTGAGGGGGAGAATAACGAATGGCGAATCAAGAATTGCAAATTTTAGATTGAATACTGGACCCAGAATGGGCACCATTTTATGAGACCCGAATGGTGCCCATTACAGAAGTTAATTGTCCCCCGCCTCGAGCGGGGTCCGCCCCTGACGGAAAAACTTCAACTGTAAACTCATAAATTTTAAGTAGCTCGTTAACACTACAACTTTATAACTAGTTGACTCGCGACTAACGACTATTGACTGCTTACTGTTTACTACTTCTACCCTCCTTCGCCCTACGGGCTACGGACGCCTGCCTGCCGGCAAGGCAGGGGCAAGCTACTTTACTACTTTCCGCCTCTCGTCCGTTCTGGCCAAATACTAACGACTAGAGACTAGCGACTATTTACTGTTTCTTGTTGCTATTCACTATTTACTATCTATAAAAAACCATGAAAGTCTCCATAGTCATCATTGCCCATAACGAAGAGCAGTACATCAAAAGCTGCTTAGAGTCTTTGAATGATCAAACCCTAAAAACAGACGAGTTAATCTTAGTGGCTCATAACTGTACGGATAAAACAGTAAGCATTGCTGGAAACTTTCCCCAAGTTAAAATAGTAGAACTCCACGGCCCTTCAGGTATACCCTATGCCAGACAGAAAGGTATGGACGAAACGAGCGGTGAGATCGTCCTTTGCGGAGACGGTGATACGGTGTACGATCCAAACTGGGCAGAAGCAATGGTGAAAACTTTGCAAATCCCAAATACAGCAGGCACAGGAGGGCTGGTTTGGCTGTCAGGACTTGCCGGCCGCTACTTAAGTTTTGACTACTTTTTCTTAACCCCCCTAACACGACCGTGGCGTAGGTTTTACTTCTGGGGATCAAGTATGGGCTTTTTCAAAAAAGACATTCAAACCATAAAACCAGTCACCGAATTGGTAGCACTAAAACAAAAGCTGGGCTTACACTTTTATCCAGACGACTTGTTCTTGGCTTTGCAACTTATGCCTAAAGGCGAAATCCGCTTCGCCAAGCAAGCTAAAAGTACAAGCCATGCAAAGGATACAAACCTCAGAGCATGGCTTTCTAGAGCTAAAGCCCAAAAATCGGACTACCTAAAACTTTCAAACTTTTTTAACAAGAAAAGTTAAGATTTCTCAACAACCGGCTGGGTACAAAAAGCACAGCGTACAGCATCCTGCGGGATGCTGCTTTTGCACTGGTCGCAAGTTTTAGTGGTGGAAACAGCTTCCTTTTTAGGAAACAGGCGATGCATGGGCACGATTACAAAAAAGTACACGGCAGAAGCTACTAAAACAAAAGAGATAAGATTGTTTATAAATTCCCCATACATAAACTGACTGCCGCGGATCGAAAAAGACCACCTAGAAAAATCCGGGGTTTTGGCTATGGCACCGATCAATGGGGTTAGTAAGTCTTTTACCAACGAATTCACCACACCAGAAAACGCCGCGCCTATGACCACGCCGACAGCCAAGTCCACGGCATTGCCGCGCATCACAAACTCTTTAAAGCCTTTTAGGGTTGACATATAGATTTTAAAACTTAATGCTCCTCTTTTGGTTACTATACTCTCCTAACGCGCCTTTTTGCAAAGCCTTTTCAGTTCTGCCTCTGTAAGCCTGCCTAGGTGCCCCTTTTGGGGATGATGGATAGCGCACTTACAACCTTTATCTCCACCTAGCAAATCCTGAAAGTAGTCTTTACCATAGTTGTAGGTTAACTCTTCACCCGGGGCAATGTTCCGCTTGGAGCAGATCCAAACCTGCTGGCCATACCAGACCGCCTCACAATTGGGCTTGCAGGCATGGTTAGCATAACGAGCCAGGTTCCATCTGGGGGTACCGTCTATGGTGTACTTAGTATCTATGATATCAAACAGATACTTACCCCCTTTTTGGTCAGCCTCCTCGTCTGTGATCCGGTACCCACCGTACTGGATAACTTTTTCGCCCTTAGGGATGGCTTCTAGGGTATATAAACCCAACCCTGCACTGCTTTTTTTGGCGATAAGTTTGAATTTTGACGGCTTTGGCCTGATTTCAATTTTCGATGACATATAATTGATATGGCTCTAGACTAGATGTTTACTGTTTTAAATACCACTTTAAGATTGTCCATAGC
>CAYYEK010000119.1:0-2315 GCA_964470855.1 uncultured Candidatus Saccharibacteria bacterium | reverse complement strand
CTATGGACAATCTTAAAGTGGTATTTAAAACAGTAAACATCTAGTCTAGAGCCTTTACAAATATTTACCAAGAATTCCAAGAGAACAGATAGAGTTTATAGACCTAGATGCATGCGAATTTGCTTGGATGGTAGTCATAAACAAGCCTTCGGGTGAAAAAACCTAATACCTTTCTATTACAAATTCCGGCAGGCGAATTGAGATAGCCCTGGAAGTCGGTTTGAGATTGGGCATATCAACATGTATAAAATCGTCCTTGTCGAAGTAGTCAGTAAGATCTACCTTGGCCCAAAATTCACGCTCCTCGTCTTCGGTTTTGAATTTAGGCATTTTTAGCTTTTTTTTCATAGATACTCCTTTCTTTTTTACTTGCAGTTTTTGCAGGAGCGCAATATGTGTGTGAGATTTTCAATACCCGGCGTTTCTCAATGGTTGTATACTTTTAACCATTGGTGGTTGTGGCATGGTTGAACAAAAAATAACCCGCGATGGTTGTTTTCAATGAATGCGGAGCGCGGTAAGCGTCTACTGTCGGATGAGTTGGGAGTAGTTGGGTACATCGCCGACTTCTTGTGAGCGGGGAGTGACAAGGTACTTACTACGAGCTTCTTCTATAGATAAGTCCGTGTCTAGTAGGCCTTTTTTTAAGGCTAGCTCATCTGCGTATCCAGTTAGCCACAAATTCCAAGACAACATAGACACTCGCCCAGGGGTGATCCGGTTTACATGGTAGGCGATGCTGGATGTGCAGTTTGCATAAAAGGTGTTGTACCAAACAGGCTTGTCTACTAGCTCGTTCATGCGGCTGAGCATATCTTCCAAGAGCAGTCGAGCATTTTCCGGTTTGGAGAACTTTACCGGGTAAGCGTAGACCTTGTCTTTGCGGAGGTTTGCTCGCAAAAGCAAAACATCACGCTCATCAGCTGCTATGTAGATAAGAGGGTAAGTGCGGAGCATACCTTTGAAAATGCTATAGCTTTGGTCCTTAGTTTTTCGCGCTTCAATGGTGATGGCTAAAAAGTCACCACTGTTGAACTCAAAAGATAGAAAAGTGTGGGCAGCATACTCTTGACCGTTAAAAGGCTCGGTAACATACCACACCTTTTTGATTTGCCCAAGGTCGTAGGTTTTATCGTAGTGCGCGGGGTGCATATCCGCCTCGGTCGGTCCGTAGCGGAAGTTGCGGACATTGCGCACAGTTACTAGGTCGCCAGCAAATTCAGCAGTGGAAGGGGTGGCTAGCTGGGTTTGCCAGTCACCAGTGGTTTGTGGGCTTTTTAACCCTTGCCAGGCAACAAATAGGATTAGAAGACATGCCAAAAAGAGGAGGATTTTTCTTTTGTACCAGGACCAGATAAAAGTTTTCATAAGTTTATATTACCCAAACCTAAATATTTGAAAAAAAGTAAAAAGCGAAACCGTATTTTTAGTTTTAATCGTAACTATTAGGTGGCTGTGTGGGATGAATTGGTGAATTTTAATAGCTCGTACATCATCACGCTGGCTGCGGGGGCAACATTGATGGAATTAGCCATGCCATATATGGGTAAGTGAACTATTAAATCGGAAAGAGCTATGACCTCAGGCGATACTCCGTCGTACTCACGGCCTAAAACCAGACAAGTTGGTAGTTTATACTTGGTCTCTGTGTAGGGGATGCTAGTAGGGGTAATTTCTAGGGACACAATTTGCACGCTTTGGGATTTGAGCTCTTGGACAACTTGATCTGCCCGTTCGGCATATTCCCAGGGTACCCAGCGTTCAGCCCCTTGGGAACCATTTTTAATTTTACGGTTAGGAGGTACCAGAGTATTGCCACAAATGTAGACTTTGCTGGCCAGGACTGCATCGGCTAGTCTTAAAATGGTACCAATGTTGTGCGCGCATTTTAAACTGTCTAAAATTATGTAAATGGGTTTTCTGGGTAGGCTGAAAAAATCTTGCTTAGAGATTTTATTTGCCCTGAGCTCGTCTTTAGTGGAAGGTAAGAAGGTCATAAGTGGGAATTCCTAGATAATCTTAGCTTATAGGTATTTTGGAAAAAGGTAAACCGATTGCTATCCTGGTTCCCGGATATCCATCGCTTAAGGCTAGGAATTCCGGGATGACAGGTAGTAAAATCTCAAGAAAAATAATTATATCTGGGGGTTCAAACGCCTTGCTTTTATTGGGGGTTTATTGTATACTAGGCAAGAGTAGAAATTTGTGGCAAGATTTTGCTTATAGCGGGCATTCACAATTAAATATCTATATCGCTCCCGCTTAGCGGGAGTATAGCCACGCTCAGCGTGGCCCTATCGTCTAATTGTTAGGAC
>CAYYEK010000118.1:0-2366 GCA_964470855.1 uncultured Candidatus Saccharibacteria bacterium | reverse complement strand
TCGACTTCGACGGAATTATCATCGATAGTTGGGCGCATCGGTATGTTTTAAATCCTTAAGAGTTGTTTGCTCATCTTGAATTACCAAGGTATAGTAGATATTGATTAGATTATGGAATTTAAGTAGATTTTTAAAAAATATGGAGTATAAAGATTTTTTTCATCATTTATCACCGGATAATTTTAAAGATGAGGCATACGAAACTGCCGTTAAAGAATATCCCGCGGGATCGCTTGTTTGCCTTAAAGTAAATGGTCAGATTGGAGCAGTAGGAGAAGTTAAACCTAGAGCGGACGGCCCCGCGATAAAAGTAAACGGTATTGGTTTGGTGCCAATTGGCGAACTAATGGCTGTATCTGATGAGGACATAGAGCGATCAAGATTTAAGGACGATGTAATGAAAATTGACGGCCGTTACTTTTTTAAAAAATAAAATTGTTTAGATTATTATGAACATGTTCAAGCCCGTTAAGGCAAAAACCATCAAAGAATATTTTGACATGCTTCCGGAGGAACGGCGGGAGCCGATGGAATTCTTGCACAAGTTCATCAAAAAGACTGCTCCCAAACTAACGTCGAATTTTGTCTACAACATGCCTGGCTACGGCAGCTTTAAATACAAGAATTACAAAAAAGAAATACTCGACTGGCCGGTTATTGCTCTGGCAAGCCAGAAAAACTATATCAGCATCTATATCTGCGCGGTTGATTCCGGCACGTATATAGCTGAAAAATATAAAACTGAGCTGGGCAAAGTAAGTGTTGGGAAAAGCTGTATTCGTTTTAAAAAACTTGATGATCTGAACCTTAAAGTTCTTGAGAAGGTCATAAAACTTGCGGAAAAGTTTCCTGGGCTTGTGTAAGGTGGTATTGATGGCAGTCTTGGTTTTATGGTATTTTAAAGGCAGTAGAAAATATTACATTTTATACTATGAATAATGCGGAACGGGGGGCAGTAGGACAAGATTATATAGATGGTGAGGGTATTGAATTAAAACCAGAATCTGCCCCTCATACTGGATCTCCCGAGGTAGCGGGTCAAAATATGGAACAAGTCAGGCGAGCTTTTTTTGACCCCAAATTTATTTCACAAAAGCACGATCCTGGTGGCCTACACAGTGTTGAGGCAGAAATTTCCGAATTGAGAATGCGTGCGGTTGTGATTGGTATGGACGTGGAAGAAAAAACAGAAATACTCCGGCAAAAAGAGGAGAGGGCAAAAGAGTTGGCTGCCCTCAAGTCTGAAAAAGTTTTAGTATTAGAACGACGACTGGAAACAATATCCGCGCGATTAAAATCATTTTTTGCGATCAAAGATCAATCCCTTGCTGGGATACAAGCAGAAATACAAACAGTTGAGGTTGAAATGGAAAGTTTAGCTACGCAGATATCGGCGCTCCATAATGAACTGGAAACATTTGCTCAAGAGCGGGCAGAGTTTCCAGATCAAGAAAAAATACGCGAGGCATATTACGCAAAAATGGAAACAATGCCGTTATCAAACGAAGAAAAACGGGAGCTACTTCGACCGGAAGTACTTGCCGAATTGAGCACCGAAGAATATGTCGCATTATGGCGCAGATTAAATCCATTCTTTCTTTCGCATGTTACTAGGCAAGGTTTTAGAGATCATAATGAGATGATCTATCATTCTGCTGGCATAAAGGAATTTCACAGTGGTCTTAAGATGATTCTACAAGATCAGAAAATACTTCGCCCCCCGATTGCTGTTCATGGCGGTTTGCTCACAAGAGATGCGTCGGCAGTAAAAACATTTCTTGAGGGCGATGTACTAAAAGCAAGAGATGAAAAAAGTGCAAAAGACAGGCTGCGCGCCTTACTTAGCGATACAATGGGTGTAGCACCAAAGTATCCCGATGTAACAGCTGTACATTTCGCCGCTCAATTTGTGGCCGACGACTACTATGGTGGGGAAAAAGGGAATGAAGTATTCATGTTGTACCCATCTGATGTTATAGCTTCGCAATATGATTATGCTTTCAATGGCGGCCAAAAGACTTTTACCGCGCCACAAAGCGAACATAAATGGAACGATGTTTTTGTCTGGCCGTCAATTCTGGAAAATCCCGGGATTCCGGTTGACGCGGGCATGGTTTTTTTGCCAAAAAATATGCAGGTTGATTCGCAAACCGGATCAAAATACGCCTCAGAAGTTGAGGTGGTAAACGGCGAAGAAAAACGGAAAATGGTGGAAGATAAGCAACTTACCTCAATGTTTATGTCGTGGGCAAGGCGCTTAACGAAAGATTCGCCCATAATAAAAACCCTTGGCATCATTAGGAAGATGGCAAGTGAAGGCAAGCGGACTGGACAGATGGAGGATGCTATAGCGCGTGATCTCAAAC
>CAYYEK010000117.1:0-2418 GCA_964470855.1 uncultured Candidatus Saccharibacteria bacterium | reverse complement strand
TCTGTAGTTTAATAACACATAGGTAAGTTCCGGACACAATTCGGTGGTCCAGGATAACTATCTAGCAAAATACCTAAAAAGCATTTCCGGTATTTTGGTGGGTGGTTGCCCATCATTTTTTTTACAGATTTTTCTAGAGTTTTTACTTTTTGATCAACCTTTTTTAGGTCCAAGTTTAGATAAGCAAAAGCTTAAAATATGAGTTTTATAGTGGCAAAGAAACTGAATATGTCCCAGCATTTCCTGGAAAACGGGCAAGTGCTACCTGTGACTGTTTTACAGGCCAAGCCCATGACCGTTGTTCGGGTTAAAACCAAAGACAGCAAGGATGGATACGCAGCTGTTGTGGTTGCTGTTTCAGGTTCAGTAACAGGTAAACGTCGTTTAAACAAGGCAATGAAAGGACAGCTTAAAGAAAAAGGTCTGACCAAGCTTTACGAGTTTAGAGTGAAAAACCCAGCAGACTACACTGCAGGTCAAATTTTGGATTTGGCCCAGTTTTCTGCCGGGCAGATTATTGATTGCGTTGGTACTATGAAAGGCAGGGGGTTTGCAGGTGCTATCAAAAGGCATGGATTTTCAGGCTTTCCAGCCAGCCACGGACATGACCGACCTAGAAGTGTTGGTAGCATAGGCCAAAGATACCCGCAGCATACAAGAAAAGGTTTGAGAATGTCTGGTCATATGGGCACTCAACAGGTCACAGTAAAGAATTTACAAGTAGTGCATGTTGATAGTAAGCGCCATTTGCTCTCTGTAAAGGGCGCGGTTCCGGCTCATAGAAACGGTGTAGTCAGACTCGTTGCTACCGGCAAGTCCAAGCCTCTAGGTAAGCAGGTAAAAGAAGAAGAGACTAAGAAAAAGAAGTAGCCTTTTAAGACCAGATTTTTTATCTTTAGAACTGCATAAACAAGCATAAAAAGCATAACCAGATGAAAGTTCAAGTATACAATACAAACGGTGAAGTTGTGGGAGATATAGAACTGGCAGACCAACTGTTTGGTATAAAACCAAACCAGCACTTGATGGCAGAAAGCGTTCGGGTTCAGTTATCCAACAAAAGAACAGGCCTGGCCCATACCAAAACCAGAGGAGAAGTTCGTGGCGGTGGCAAGAAACCTTGGAAGCAAAAAGGCACTGGACGGGCTCGAGTCGGTAGCATCCGTTCCCCGCTATGGAGACATGGTGGAGTAACTTTTGGTCCGAAGTCCTCTAGGAATTGGAGCTTGAAAATGAATCGCGAGGCAAAAACTCAAGCACTTCTAATGGCCCTTTCGGATAAGGTCAAGCACAATAAGTTTTTCGTACTTGAACATTTGGAATTACCAGAACAAAAGACAAAGGCGGCAGCTGCATTTTTGAATAGTTTTGCAAACAAACTTTCTTTGGGCAACAGAAATCTTTTACTTTTTTCGGACAGCAGACAACTTGTAGCCAGGGCGTTTAGAAATCTTCCCCGAGTGACCATGGCTTCCGCAAAAAATCTCAACATCGTAGATATACTTAAGGCCACAGATATAGTTTTGCCCAAAGAGTCAGTAGAAGTATTGCACAACATTTTTAAGCGTCAAACAGCCAAGCGCGTTAGCAAGAAGTAAGCATATTATATAGCTTTATGTCCAAGTCTTTCGGACAATTACATACACATAACCTCATAGTCGGCCCAAGACTGTCTGAGAAAGCGGTTGCCTTAAACCAAAAAGGGCAGTTTGTTTTTACGGTTAATCCTAAAGCTTCCAAGCTTTCCGTTAAAAGTCAGCTGGAGTCACTTTATGGGATAGAGATTCAGTCTATAAATATGGTCAAGATGGCAGGTAAAACCAAGCGCTCTGGCAGATCCGTCGGAACTACTAAGAGTTACAAGAAAGCGATCGTTACTTTAAAGCCGGGCTCCAAACGACCGGAAATAATCGAAGTAAGTTAATTTTATGGCCGTAAAACAGTACAAACCTACAACTTCCAGCAGGCGCTTTGCCGGCAGCACTGACTTTTCGAGTCTTTCCAAAAAACCTGGTAAGGGTTTTAGGAAATTGCTAGGCAGAGCTCAAAGCAAGGCTGGTAGAAATAATACCGGAAAGATCACTGTTCGCCATCGCGGAAGCGGAGTCAAGCAAAAAGTTCGTATCATAGATTTTTCTAGAACCACAAGAAAAGGTATGTCTGGGGTGGTAAAAAGTTTGGACTACGATCCGACCAGGACCGCTTTTTTGGCCCAGGTTGCGTATCGAGATGGTGTGTACGGTTATGTACTTGCCCCGCAAGGCCTTAAGGTGGGCGACAAAGTTCTTTTTGATGACAATGCTGAAATCTTACCCGGTAGCAGGTTACCGCTTAAACACATCCCGGTTGGAACATTGGTGCACGATATAGAATTGGCTCCTGGTAATGGGGGGAAAATAGCTCGAGGCGCAGGATCGT
>CAYYEK010000116.1:411-2557 GCA_964470855.1 uncultured Candidatus Saccharibacteria bacterium | reverse complement strand
AACTTAAAAGAACTTAGTATGAAAACTGAAAATTTTAGCGTTTCTGGCATGCACTGCGCATCGTGTGCCAACATTATTGAACGCAAATTAAAAAAGATTCCAGGCGTGACTTCTGTAGAAGCCAGTTTTGCGTTGGAAAGAGCTAAGGTTACATATGACGAGACAACAGCCAATGCTGAACTCCTCTCTAAAACAATAGAACCTCTAGGCTACACGTTGCAATCCCAAACATCAGCCCAGGAAATGGGCATGTCAGAAAGCGAGCACGCCGAACACTTAGGACTTAGACAACCCAAAGATCAAAAACTGGCTGAAGTGAAAAAACTGAAAACGCTAACTTTTTCTGTGTTGCCTTTGGCGGTTATAAGTATCGTGGAAATGTTTTACAATTCTTTGGGCGAGTACATAGGTTTACCGCCTATGGCCTCACCTGTAGAGGAGTTTTTACATCATCTGTTCCCTGTCATGGCGACATATGCTTTGTTTGTTGCGGGTCAGCCCTATCTTTTGGGTTTGTATCGGTTTTTTCGCTACGGCAAAGCCAATATGGATACGCTGATTGGCCTGGGTACTGTTGTGGCTTTTGTCTATAGTTTTGTAGTCAGTGCGTTTAAAACTGGTCTTATGCCATATCTAGACGTTGAGCATACATACTATGACGTGACCATAGTTGTCATCGCGTTCATAACTTTAGGGAAATATTTAGAAGCAAGGGCCAAGATAAAAACTGGGGATGCGATTGAAAAACTTATTAAGCTTCAAGCTAAGACTGCGTTAGTCAGAAAAAATGGTGAGGACCGAGAAGTGTTGGTGGATCAGGTAGTAATTGGTGATCTGATGGTGGTTAAACCAGGGCAAAAACTACCAGTAGATGGTGAGGTGGTAGAGGGGTCCTCGTTTGTAGATGAGTCTATGGTCAGCGGAGAGCCTATGCCAAAGGAAGTTGTGGTGGGAAGTTTAGTTTCTGCTGGTACCATAAATACTACCGGAGCTTTTGTGTTCAAAGCTACTAAGGTGGGGAAAAACACTTTGCTTTCCAGGATCATCCAAATGGTAGAGGAGGCACAAGGAAGTAAGGCGCCCATCCAGGCATTGGTGGATAAAATTTCTGCCGTGTTCGTGCCCATAGTGTTAGGTATAGCTGTGGTGGCTTTGCTTGTTTGGCTTTTGGTTGGAAGTTTTTACATGGGCTTTACTTCTGCTTTGTCTATGGGTCTTAGCGCTTTTGTAGGTGTGCTAGTTATAGCTTGCCCTTGTGCTTTAGGACTTGCCACCCCAACTGCAGTTATAGTTGGAGTGGGCAAGGGGGCTTCTATGGGTGTGCTGGTGAAAGACGCAGCTACTTTGGAGAAACTACATAAGTCAACTGTGTTAGTGTTGGACAAAACTGGCACTTTAACGGAAGGCAGGCCGCAAGTAGTGGATCATAGTATTTCAGACAACGTATCTGAGGAAAGATTTTGGCAAATACTATCGGCTCTTGAAAGTATGTCCGAGCATCCGCTCGCAAGTGCTGTGACTGCATATGCGAAAGGAAAAGTCAGTAGCGTTCCGGAAATCAAAGACTTTGCATCTCTAAAAGGCAAGGGGGTTAAGGGGTTGCTTGGTGAAGTGGAGTATGCAGCCGGCAGCATAAAATTTATGGAAGAACAGGGGGTTAAGGTCTCTTCTAGTAGTTTGGACCTTGGTTTGTCACAAGGTTTTACTCCGGTCTTACTGTCTCAAGGCCAAACGTTTTTGGGAGTAGTGTGGGTCGCAGATAAGCTGAAGGTTGAGTCTAGGTCGGCGGTGGAGGAGTTTATAAAAATGGGGTTACGAGTGGTTATGTTAACTGGAGATCATGAAGTGCCGGCTCGGGCCATAGCCAAACAGGTGGGAGTAACAGAGGTGGTAGCAGGGGTCTTGCCTGAGGAAAAGCTTCTTTACATAAAAGAGCAGCAACAGAAAGGTGAGGTGGTGGCAATGGCAGGGGATGGAGTAAACGATGCTCCAGCTCTAGCACAAGCAGATGTGGGGATTGCCATGGCTAGTGGTACAGATGTAGCAATTGAGACCGCTGGCATAACTTTGCTTCATGGGGATTTGAGCAAACTACTTAAAGCATTTAAACTGTCAAAACTTACTATGCTTGGGATTATACAGAATT
>CAYYEK010000116.1:0-401 GCA_964470855.1 uncultured Candidatus Saccharibacteria bacterium | reverse complement strand
GGCGTTTTTCTATAACATACTAGGTATACCTCTGGCTGCTGGCGCATTTTTCCCATTTTTAGGTTGGATGTTGAGTCCAGTTTTTGCTGGCATTGCTATGGCCGGTAGCAGTGTGTCGGTGGTGGCGAATTCGTTGAGGCTAAAAACTAAAAAATTGTAATCATTAAAAATAGGCTATGGACACATATAGGTTTTTTGTTTGGGGTATGCATTGTAAAGCCTGCGTGGTTTTAACTGAAGAAGAATTGAAGGAGGTAGAAGGGGTTACTGAGGTCAAAGCAGATCTGCAGAGCCTGACTGTTATGGTTACAGGAGACTTTGGAAAAAAGGGTAAGGAAGAGGTTAGGGAGATGTTGTCGAAAACCTTGGAACCTCATGGTTATACTTTACACTGGGAGCCT
>CAYYEK010000115.1:0-2657 GCA_964470855.1 uncultured Candidatus Saccharibacteria bacterium | reverse complement strand
CTTACCTCACCTAACCTCTCCTATCTTAGGAGAGGAATAAATCCCGGGTTCAGACTACGGCCTGTACCTTCACAAGCTCCATGTTCTTAATTCATAATTCTAGATTCTAAATTCTAGATCCGTGCGATTCGTGTCATTCGTGTATTCGTGCAATATTATTGCTTCTATCTGACCAACATCCCATCTCCAAAAGAAAACAGCCGGTACTTTTTCCGAACAGCATAGCGGTAAGTTTTCAGCAGCTGATCTTTCCCTATCATACTCGAAACTAACAACATCAAACTTGACTTGGGAACATGAAAGTTGGTCACAAGACCATCTACAAATTTGAAAGTGTAGGGCGGGCGGATGAACAGATCGGTTTTGCCAGAAAGCAAGGAAAGCTTGCCAGGTTTCTTACAAGCACTTTCTAAAGTTCTGGTAACGGTCGTACCAACCGCGATGATCTGTCTGCCTGCTTGTTTGGCTTTGTTTAAACGCGCTGCTGCTGCAGGAGCTATACTATAGCTTTCCTCATGCAAACTACCTGATGAAAAATTGTCTTCCGTAAGCTTAGCAAAAGTACCCAGCCCTACATGTAATGTTACAAACTCTATACCAACCCCACACTTACGCAACCTAGCAAGCAGCCTTTCGGTAAAGTGCAGCCCAGCTGTAGGCGCAGCCACTGAACCCGCATCTTTAGCAAATACTGTTTGATAATCTTTTTTCAAAGCAGCCTGTCTTGACTGATCAGCCTTAAGGTATGGTGGCAACGGCACCTGCCCGTACTTGTCAAAAATCTTTTTCCAAGCAAGCTTTACCTGACTTTTAAGTCTGTACTCCAACCCATCTTTTCCCACAACTTCCACGGGATACCTGCCAGCCAACATCAGCACCACCCCAGATTTTAAAGGTTTGTTGCATAAAGCTGTAGCATTATCACCTGTGGTTTTAGTAAAGAGCAAATTCACTTGGGCGCCTGACTGCTTTTGGGCAAAAAGCTTAGCATACAATACCTTAGTCTGATTGAAAACCAGCACAGCCCCTTTTGGTAAAAAGTCCGCTATATGCATGAAGTCAGTATCTACAAATTTACCTGTTGACCTGTCGTAAACTAAAAGCCTAGCTGCATCCCGAGGACGAGCCGGTAAAAGAGCTATCAGACTTTTTGGGAAAGCATAATCATAGCTTTCCAGTTCTTGCATCGAAAATATGGTAGTATCCATAACTACTACCGCTACTTTGAAACTTTGTCGTAGTCGTAATCTTCGGGCTTTGGCTGTAACGAGTGAGCATCTATACTGTCCAGAACTGCCCCAAGCTCATGGGCCACCGCAGAGGCGTTGTCTGCATCAGTAAAAGCATCTACATACCGATCCTTGCCTACCAACTCCTGACTGCTCACCACCCACTTAAAACCACGCTCCAACCGGGACCAAAAAGCGGCAGACACATCATCCCGCATGTTTTTTTTATTCTGTTCTCCAAGACTCCGCACACTCTTCAACTCATCTTCAGCCTCGCGGATCCTTTCGTCTATGCCTTTGACTAGCTCTACTCTTTCATAAGCGCTTGCGAACCTAACCCTTGAAGCCGACCTGTCTGATTCTACAGCATCCCGCAGTCCGTATAAAAACTTGAGTTCTGATGCGGTATCAACTGAGTTGTCCAGTTCCTGTATAGACTGAACAGCCCATATCCTACCAGTTAAAACGCCTAAGGTACCAGCCCTGACCATATCGCCAACTTTATAGTTGCCTCCATTTTCTGCCCGACTAGCATGCGATTTTGACCTGTTAAGATAAATCTTCACCGCATTTTCTGCTTTAGTCTTTGCTGTACTATCTTTTCGCACGGTAGCTGCTACATACTCTTTTAACGCGCCATCCAACTGTTTCAAGTAGCGCTCTGCCCGACTTTGTGAAGTCACTTGAAAAAATACAAAGATAGGATCATTGAGCATAACCTTCATCTCATAAAGAAAGCTACCTGCTCCTACTCGAGAGACAAATGGGACAGACACCAACCATACAGCTAAAACCAATAGAACAAATTGTTTGATAAGCTTCATATATTTTTTTCATCATAGCAAAAAAGCGAGTCTACCACCAGCTCGCCCACCACCCTCTCCTCTTTGCGCCCCACTCTCTCGTAGCTTGGGCCATTCTTCTTGTTCCTCTCCTAAAAAATAGGAGTGCCCCAATCTTCTTCCCCTCCTAAGATAGAGTTTCCGCATCCCTTTCCCCTCCTAAGATAGGAGTCTCCTCATCCCTTTCCCCTCCTAAGGTAGAGTTTCCGCATCCCTTTCCCCTCCTAAGATAGGAGGGGTTAGGGGAGGTATGAACACCCCTTCTCCGTACCCCACTCAATCCTTCCCTATCCTAGGGGAAGAAGAGTAATAACGAATGACGAATTAAGAATTTAGAACCTAAAACTAAAAGCTATAAGCTGTAACCCAGCCCTCTCCTCTTCCTCTCCTAAAATAGGAGAGGTTAGGTGAGGTATTTTATTCAAACTCCTCTTTTAGGTTTTAACTAGTAGGCGGCTTTTTCAATTTCTCTACCAACCCCAACTCTTTAATAATTCTACCCAACTCTGCACCGCTAAAAATCAAAGGGCGAGAATTTTTGTAATCTCTATAATACTGAAGCAGTGATTGATTGTTTGCTTTAAGG
>CAYYEK010000114.1:0-2658 GCA_964470855.1 uncultured Candidatus Saccharibacteria bacterium | reverse complement strand
CGAATCGTACTAATTACCAAAAAAAGAATACGGCTTAGAGTTACCAATGGATTCTGTCAAGAGCGACCCTCTTGATCAGAAAATTTGTACTTAATGTTAACAAACCACCCTTTTCTCCCCCGCTTTTATCCCCTACCCTAAAACAGCAAAGCCTACAGTTATGATTCGGCTATTAAAAGACCTATTGACTTTACTGTTATGATCTAGAAGATGCCCATCTCGATGGGCACCTTCTATACATTTAAAAAATACCTCAAACTCTATCGGTCTATACTTAAATAATCTTCCAATATTATAAACACTACTGCATCTGATACTATGAAAGTACTTCAAGAAAGCGCATTATTGCAAAAGTGTGTTTCTGAATTTTTGGATAACTTTACTTAGTCCCTAAACCACTACTATGGTATACGATGTTGTTGTCATAGGCGGAGGTCCGGCTGGAATGATGGCTGCTGGACGAGCAGCTGAACTGGGGGCAAATGTCATCCTACTCGAAAAAAATCCGAAGCTAGGAAAAAAACTCCTGATCACTGGGGGCGGACGATGCAACCTGACCAATGCAGAACTTGACGTACGCAAAATGGTAGCCAAGTATGGACCAAAGGGTAAAGCCTTGTTTGGCTCTTTTGCGCGCTTCGGTGTTGCAGAAAGTTTGGACTTTTTTCACACTCGAGGTCTTCAAACCAAAATAGAAGCAGAACAAAGAGTCTTTCCCAAAAGCAACAAAGCAGAGGACGTCTGGAAAACCCTTGTGCATTACCTAGAAGCAGGTAAAGTAACTGTTCAATGCAACTCCCCCGTCTCCAATATTCAAACTTTTAAGGGAACTATTAGTGGAGTTAAGGTGGGTAAAAACTTGATAGTTGGAAAGACATACATTGTAGCTACCGGGGGCAAATCTAGACCGGAAACCGGCTCCACCGGTGATGGGTTTAAGTGGATGAAAACCCTGGGTCACCAAGTCATAGAATCGGACGCGGCCCTAGTTCCCATTACCACCAAAGAAAAGTGGCAAAAAGAGTTGTCTGGGTTAAGTTTTCAAAATGTAAAACTAACCATCATTCAAGACGGTAAAAAAGTGGATAGTAAGCTTGGAAAAATATTGTTTACCCACTTCGGCTTAAGTGGCCCGCTGGTTCTAAACTTAAGCAAAACCATTCGCGACCTATACACCTACTCCCCAGTTGAAATTGAACTAGATCTCTTCCCCTCGCTGGACATAGCTGCAGTAGACTCACTCGTCTTAAAAATCTTTCAAGCAGGTGCCAACAAAAAGATTCGTAACAACTTAGGCGGTCTAGTTCCACCAAAAATGATCCATACACTCTTAACCCTCACGGGCATAAATCCAGATATTGAATGCAATGCAGTGACTAAAGGTGATCGCACCAGACTGGTTAAGCAACTTAAAACTTTTATGTTGTCAGTTACCGGTTTTTTGGGAGTGGACAAAGCAGTTACCACCTCCGGCGGAGTATCCCTAAAGGAGATAGACTTTAAAACTTTGCGATCAAAACTCTATACAAATTTATACCTTACAGGCGACATCCTCGACTTTGACCGGCCCAGTGGCGGCTTCTCTCTTCAAATCTGCTGGACCACCGTCTACCTGGCTTGTGAAAACGCAGCCCGATTAGTCGAAGATAATACCTAAAGCTAAATATCTAAATGTCGAGATGGGCACCATCTCGACACCACAGTACTCACTTTATGAAAACAGATAAGGATACAATCAACTACCAAGACTACCTGGCTAACTTGCACCAAGCCAACACCACTGAAGACAGCATCGTTAAGGCTTTAATCCAAGATAGCTTGCACGAAAACACAGTTTCAAAAAAACGCATTATTGCAGGTGAGGTCAACGAAGTATACGATCTAACACTGGAAAGTAACAAGCAAGTTATCCTCCGTATCTCCAAGAAAGACACCCAAGACTTCCTCCAAGAGCAGTGGGCCATTGGCCAATGCCGGTCTCAAAATATCCCGGTTCCCGTGATCATCTTTGTGGGCAACACAGAAGTAAAAGGCAAACCAGTCTCCTTCTGCATAATGGAAAAGTTACCAGGCAGTACCCTCGAGCGAGGCACTATTAACCACAAAGCACTACAGCCAAAAGTGTTACAGCAAATTATCACCGAGGCTGGTAACCTACTCAAACGGATTCATACTATCCCAACTCAAGGATTTGGCGACCTAGATGCCAAAGGAAACGGCGAATTCCAAAGCTTCACCAAAATCCTGAGCAAAGACCCTAACCAAAAACAAGGGTTACTTTTACTGGCAAAAAATACCAGCATCCCCCAACCAACTATGGAAAGTATCTTAGACAAGCTCGAAAGTGTCGCCGAAAAAAATGCAGATGCTATGCCTGTCCTAAACCATGGAGACTACGGGCCAAAGCACTTAATGATAAGTGACAACAAAATTTCTGGGATCATTGATTGGGGCGACTCGTCCGGCAACTCACCACTTTACGACTTAGCTCGTTGGGAGTACTGGTTCGGCGATGAATTTCCCACGAGCTGGTTGCTGGACGGCTACGGACACGAACTACTCAAAGACAGTAAATCCCTCGAACTGTTCGAAGCTATAAAGTTAAGGCTCTAGACTAGCAGACTAACATCTGTTAACCTAGATTTATGCTTAAGTACG
>CAYYEK010000113.1:0-2707 GCA_964470855.1 uncultured Candidatus Saccharibacteria bacterium | reverse complement strand
TCGGTACAGCTCATTCTTAATAGCGATCTGATCTTTTGTGTTTTCAATTTAGTGATTACAGACTATCTCATCTACACTATTGTCCGGGAAAGGCCAGGGAAATTTTTCCAAATCCCATACTACATCAGTGTCTTTTGTTTCAGCTATATCAACACCAAAAAAACCTGGAGCTTTATTAGAACCGCAAGCAAGGTCAAGACGGAAAGGGTGGAGAAGCTCATGGGTTTTACCATTAACTTTAAATTTAATTATATTTGGATTTTCTTCTGTTTTCTTTGTTTTGTTCATACGTTTTCTTTGATCTCCAAGCGATATTGGGTTAATTGCCCCTGTCAAATTGCTTAAGCAATTTGCAGGCGACCTCGCAAACTTTATTGTATTGCGGTTCTTTCAGAACCGACTCACAAGGAGGTTTGCTCCGAGGATCAACTTCTATATTATAATCCTGCGATTGCTTGAATGTTGTTGACCCGTTTAAAGATCGTTAGATCTTTAAACTACCAAACAATATCATTATCCGCATCGTAGTGTCCCACTTTTACTCTCGTATCGCAAGCCACCTTATAGCCTAGTTTATGGATATTTTCAAAAAAGTAAAGATCCTGGGTATAACCCCGAGCTCCCTGACCCGGTTGGTACTCCTGAAGGGTCTTAAACCAGGGTTTGGGGACCTTTGGATCCTTAAAAATATCAAGCTTAAATAAGGTAAAACCCATTCCTAAACCATTGCATTCCTGAAGTGTGTCAGGCATAGGAAGCTGAGGGACAAAAGTCAGGGGTATTTCGTGGGGGTTACCGTAAATCATAGGCTGGCCCAGTTCACCCTTTGTCCAATAAAGTCCACCGATCGCGTCGTATTTGTCCATATTTTCTAAAAGTTTTAATAACCCATCCGGAGGAGGCATATTGTCCTCTTCTAAAGTAAGGATGTATTTCCATTTAGAGAGGTTGGGATCGGCTAAAATAGCTTCTATCATATTGCAATAAGCAGCACCGACCTCCATACCTATGGCAAACATCCGGATAAATTTTTGATTCATCGGAGTAAAAAGTCCCCACCAGTTTTGAATTACTTTGGCATGTACCATGCCGCGGGTTGGGATAATACAGATCGTTGAGAGATCCTGGTAGGTTCTGGCTTTTTCAATTCTGGCTATTGAGCTGTCTAAATCGGTGTTGTGTCTACCAGCGTAGTTTTGAATATCCTGAATAATTATCTGAGGCTTGGTCATAAGCAGAGCAGATTATAGCAAATAAATCTTGATTAGGTAGATACAAAAGTGACCGCTGGCAAGACTGTTGCTGTAGAGTTTGCCGCAACTGCTTGTAAAGCACTTAAAGTAACAGCTGAGGGGAGAGCAGTCCCTAGCTGATTGGTGATTGATGTGGCAGTGACAAACCCGACAATATGCCGTCCCCACCAGCCGGTCACATTTGAAGCAGACGCCGTCCAGTTTGAAGCCGCAACTCCGATCGGATTTAGTCCGCTGACGCTACCAACCAGGTTTGGGGGCTGAATAGCATGTCCGATAATACCGGCGAGGCTGATACCGTGCTGGCTGTTGCTCCCGGTGCTGCGAAGAGAGAGCATACCGAGCCAGTAAACACCACCAGTCAAAGTCATATTGGCTCCAAATTGTAAACCGATGATCCGGCTACCAGAGATATATGATGCCCTTTGTGCTGTAGCTGTCAGATTTCCAGCCGGGAAATTGCCGTATCCGTATCCCGCGGTCTGGGTAGTAGTAGGATAATTCCAGGTAGCACTAACACTCCGTAAGGTTTCACCAATACTAAAAGAGTTACTTGAGATTAGGCTAAGAGTGTTGGCATTCATAGAATAAAGTCCAAATAGGGAGTAGTAAGAATTGCTAGCGGTGTTGGCACTGGTAACAATGGTCAGAGAGTTGCCAATAAACATCTGGTTAAACTGGAGCCTTTCCGGAATAGTGATGGGGAAAACAAACATAGAAGCAGTAGCACTTTGGCCGCTGGCTGAAGCGAGAGTTTGTAGTACGCTAGCGGCTCCTGATTGTAAAATATAGGGGGCATAGGTGACCATGCTGGCTTGAGCATCTGTAAGAGATTTAGCGGTGATGGTAGCTGCTATCTGGTCTCCAACCAGTATTGTCCGGGCACTACTACCTTCCTGGGCGCGCTCTATTGTAAAGACATTATCGGTTCTGTCTGTTACCCGGATGATCTCGGCGTTGGTGCTTATCGGCTGCACGCCGTCTGGCCAGACTGTGGCATTAAAAGGAACGTCAGGAAACAATCTGGCCTGCTCCATAACGACTGTTAGGGATGTACCAGAAGCCGCCGGGCTCGGTGCGGTTACTATGGTCGAATATGCAAAATTTTTATGATCGTCAGCCATATTTAATTATAAAATCAAAACTCAAAGGTTAAAGGTCAAAAGTTCAAGTCAAAAGTTAAAAATTATGATTTTCAAACTTTTAACTTTTTATTTGCATTTTTGATTTCTCATTTTTGACTTTTGACCTTTTTTATGTTGAAACAAATGTTACAGATGGTAAGACAGAAAGAGTATGGCTTGCGGCAACACCGCCAATTGCGCTCAGTGTAATGGCCGGTGGAATTGCTGTGCCGGCGTGATTGGTAATAGATGTGGCGGACATCACACCGCCAATATGCCGTCCCCACCAGCCAGTATAGTGTGTGTTGGAAGCAGTCCAGGCTGAGGCTG
>CAYYEK010000112.1:0-2712 GCA_964470855.1 uncultured Candidatus Saccharibacteria bacterium | reverse complement strand
AGCTGCGCTGTTTGATTAGGGGAATACCCCGAGCGTAAGCTCGGGGAAGTTTACAATTAAATTGTGGTTAAAATTAGCGTTTTTTCGCAGGTCGTTTTAAAGCAGGTTTTATTGGTGGTTTTTTGGGTGATTTTTTTGAATTAGATTTATTTTGCTGCCAGAGTTTATATAGTTCGCCAACTTGCGTTTCACTTTCTGGTTTGATGTTAAAAATAAGTTCGCAGTCGGGCCAGCGAGTACAGGCATAAAAAGGTTTGCCTCGTCCACGCCCTTTTTTCTCTACTATATCACCAATCAGCATTTTGTTATTCTGGGTCTTGAATTGTGACTTAGTGTTGACGGATATAGATTCCGGATTTCCCGCACTCGCAGACTTGCTTGTAGAATCCGGAATGACAGATAGGGCGGCTCTTGCTTCGCAGGCTGGACACTTGAAGCCGGTTTTGTTCCAGATCTTAGAGATGCCTTTGCATTTGGGATAGTCCGTGCACCCCAAGAAGTAACCAAACCTACCGCGCTTGACTTCCATATCTTTGCCACATAGGGGGCAGTGTTCATCCTTTGTTTTCTCTTTTAGCTCGGCTATCTTAGCGGCTTCTTCGGGAAGCGGTTGGGTTACTTTGCTTTCCGGATCCGGACAGGCGAGGAATTTGCCCATGCGTCCGAACTTGATGAGCATCATCTGTCCGCAGTGTGGGCAGGGGGTGGTGGAGGTTTCCACTTGTTTTTCTACTGTTGCCTCTTTTTCTTTTAAGTGTTTCTTGAAAGGTTCGTAGAATTCACTAGTGACTTGCACCCAATCGGCCTTGCCTTCTTCGATCTGATCAAACTCCTCTTCAATTTTTGCGGTGAAGTTGATGTCTACTATTTCCGGGAAGTTTTCTACCAGCATATCATTGACCAAGAAGCCGATTTCAGTAGGCTTGTATTTTTTGTCAACTTTTTCCACATAGTCCCGCTCCTGGATGGTGGCTAGTGTGGGGGCATAGGTGGATGGTCGGCCTATACCGTGGGCTTCTAAGGCCTTTACTAAAGTTGCGTCAGTGTAACGCGCTGGAGGTTCGGTAAAGTGTTGTAAGGGTAACAGTTCGTGGAGGTTGAGTTTATCTGCCGCGGTAAGCTCAGGGAGCTTGTTTTCCATTCCTTCCTCGTCTCCTTCTTCATCCCTGCCTTCTGTATAAGCACGAATAAAGCCGTCAAATTTCACTACCTGACCTGTGGCTCTAAAGGTGGCGTGGTTATTTACACTATCACTGCTATTCTTTACTTTACCTTCTATGTCTACTGCTGTTTGGTCAAAGATTGCCTGTTGCATTTGACTTGCAAGAGTACGTTTCCAAATAAGGTCGTAAAGCTTCTTGTGCCCTTTGTCAGCACTGCCAGCTTTGAAATTTTGAGGCAGTAGTGACAAGTTGGTTGGACGAATTGCCTCGTGGGCTTCTTGTGCGCCCTTGGATTTGTTGGTGAAGTATCGGGGTGTATTGAGTGTGTAGTTTTTGCCAAATTCTGTAGTTATTACTTCTTGTGCTTGCAATAGACTGGAGTTAGACAAGTTTACGCTGTCAGTACGCATATAAGTGATGTGCCCTTGTTCGTAGAGCTGCTGGGCGATCATCATGGTTTGCTTGGCAGAATACCCGAGTTTTCTTGCTGCTTCTTGCTGTAGGGTGGATGTGGTAAACGGGGGAGAAGGGTTTCGAACCACTTCTTTTTTCTGTACATCTAAGACTTGGTAGGAGGCGCCTTGTAAAGCTTTAACTATAGAGGAGGCGTCGGCTTCGGAGTGGATGTCCATCTTGCCTACAGCCTTGTTGTCTATTTTGGATAGTCTAGCAGTAAAAGTTTGTCCTTTTTCGGTTTTTGAAAGTTTAGCTTCTATGCTCCAGTATTCTTCTTTGTTAAAGGCAAGGATCTCCCTTTCCCGTTCCACTACCAGTCTTACTGCCACGCTTTGAACGCGACCCGCGGACAGGCCGTAGCGGATTTTGCGCCACAAAAATGGCGACAGCTCATATCCCACTAAGCGGTCAAGGATCCGCCGGGCTTGCTGTGCATCCACCATATTTTGGTCTATGCTTCTTGGATGCTGGAGAGCGTGCTCTATGGCAGTTTTAGTGATCTCGTGGAATACGATGCGTTTTACTCTGCTTCCGTCTACCTTGACTTCATCGGTTTTATCTGCTTGTTGCTTAGCTTTTGTTTTTGGCTTACTCTCATCTAAACCCAAGACCTGTACCAGATGCCAGGCTATGGCTTCACCTTCCCGGTCTTCATCGCTTGCCAGTATGATTTCGGGCGCGTCTTTTGCCAGTTTTTGGAGTTTGTCTACATGCTCTTGAGCTTTTGGGGAGATGACATACTTAGGGGCAAAACCGTGGTCTACGTCTATGGAAAGTTTATTTTTTGGCAGATCCCGCACATGGCCAAAACTCGCCTCAACTTGATAACCACTGCCTAAAAATTTGGCAATGGTTTTGGCTTTGGTAGGGGATTCTACGATTATGAGAGGTTTGGACATGATGCTACTATTGAAGAATTTTTTATTGATACCCGAATGACGAATAGCAAATCAAGAATGCAAATTTTAGATTGTAAATTGATTTAAAACTCAAAACTCAAGAGTCAAAAGTCCCCGCCACAGGCGGGTCCGCCTCTGGCGGAAAAACTTCAACTGTAAACTCATAAATTTTAAGTAGCTCGTTAACACTACAA
>CAYYEK010000111.1:0-2720 GCA_964470855.1 uncultured Candidatus Saccharibacteria bacterium | reverse complement strand
TATTTTCATCGTAGTTAGTACTACGCTTTCAAATAATCCTCGTATTTTGCCTCGAGCTTGGGCAAAGCGAAGGTCCTAATAATATGAAACTTTTACTCAAACTGTTAACCTCAGCGCTGGCGGTAATGATAGCCGCCTACTTACTGCCCGGTATAGAGGTCTCAAGTTTTTTTGTGGCTGTAGTATTGGTGGTAGTGTTCGCCCTTTTGAATCTTTTGGTCAAACCGCTACTGATCCTCCTCACTCTGCCTATAAATATCTTAACACTGGGATTGTTTACCCTCATCATAAACGGCGCGATAGTTCTCCTAGCAGCAAAGATAGTGGAAGGCTTTTCTGTAACGAATATCTGGTGGGGGATCCTGTTCAGTTTAGTGGTATCCCTAGTCAATAGCGTATTTTACCGCTTGGCCGGAAAATAATGGTATAATTCCAACTAGATAGGACTATTATTTGAGAGGGGGTGATATCAATGAAAGCACTCCACATGATTGCCTTCCTGCTGGTTATAATCGGCGGCCTTAACTGGCTGTTGGTAGGTTTGTTTGCCTGGGATGTAGGCGAGCTGTTTGGCGGCATGGACAACATAGTCTCCAAGATCATCTACATCTTAGTAGGTCTCTCGGCCCTGTATCTGCTCTTTACCCACAAGGGTGACTGCAAAGCTTGCTCGTCTTCTGCTCCTGGGGCTTAAGTCTTAAGTACAATTTTTTATATGCTCCGCCCAAAACTCTCATAGTATAAATGGGAGAGTTTGGGTTTTGAGGTTTAAGAAAGCTTGCGGGAAAGCTTTTTTTGTATTATAGTATAGAAAAGATTTATGTCTGGTGAAGTTATCTTAAGATTTAGTGAAGTTAGTTTTTCCCACGCTTCTGGAAAACCCATTGTAGAAGAAGCGTCTTTTTCGGTACGGGAAGGAACACGCATCGCACTTATGGGGCAAAACGGCGCTGGCAAATCCACCCTTTTTGGACTCATCACAGGGCAACACCGCCCGACTTCTGGAAGCATCTCCCTTACACCAAAAGATGTCACTATAGGCATAGCCAAACAAACCCTGAGCAAAGACGAACTACAGTTAGATGTGCGCAGCTATTTTGCAACAGCTTTTTCGGAAAAAAAATACAATTTAGATAAACTCATCGCGCAAGTACTAGATGCTGTTAACCTCAACATACCCTTAGACCGCAAACTCAACACGCTTTCCGGAGGACAAAAAGGGCGGCTACTGCTCGCCTACGCGTTGATCCAGGAGCCCGACATCTTACTTTTAGATGAACCCACCAACAACCTAGATAAAGCCGGGATAGAGCACTTGACCGGCTTTTTGATGATGTACGAAAAAACCTGCATCGTTATTTCACACGATGCAGAATTCTTAAACGCTTTTACCGATGGAGTGTTGTACTTAGATGTATTCACAAAAAAAGTCGAACAGTACACAGGCAATTTTCTAGATGTAGTGGAAGAAATTGAAAAACGGATAGAAAGGGAAAACCTACAAAATGCTAGAGCTGAAAGCGAGATCAAACGGCTCAAAGCTCAAGCCGAGGTATTTGCCCATAAAGGGGGAAAATTACGGGCGGTGGCAAAGAGGATGCGTGAGTCAGCAGAAGAAGCAGAAGAAACAAAAGTAGAAGTGCGCAGAGAAGATAAAACCATACGAGAATTTACCATCCCTGCCCAAGATTATGGCCCATTTTTCTCGGGTATAGTCGTAAAGTTTTCTAGCGTCACCTCCTTAGATCAAGGGGAGCCTACCACTAAGCCTTACGATTTTATACTCCGCAAAGGCCAACACTTGCTGGTCTCAGGCCCAAATGGGGTAGGCAAGAGCACGCTTTTAGACGCCCTAGCCAAGCGCAATGCGCAAGGAGTAGAGGTGGCCCCAGAAACTATCATAGGTTACTATAAACAAGACTTTTCCGACTTTGAAGAAAACAAAACAGCATACGATACGCTCTTAGAAGCAATGCAAGAAAAAGACGAGCAGACTTTGCGTAGCACTGCGGCTGGATTCTTACTAGATGGAAAAGCATTGTCCTCAAAAATAGAAGTGCTATCAGAAGGGCAAAAAGGATTACTTTCTTTTTGCAGACTGGTGCTGTTAAGACCTGGACTTTTAGTCTTAGACGAACCTACAAATCACATCAATTTTCGACATCTGCCAGTTATAGCCAAAGCCTTGGACAGTTACGAAGGGGCTATGATCATGGTCTCCCACATCCCTGACTTCGTCTCTCAAATCCGCATAGACGAAACTTTGGATTTAGGAGGATTGTAGAAAGCAAGTAGAAAAAAACATTTGACCTTTAACAGAAAGCAGAAAACTATCCTTTCCGCCATAGGCGGATCCGCCTATGGCGGGGACCATTGACATTTGACATTTAACAGTTGACAGAGGAAATCAACAGAAGCTCTAAATACTAATTTCTAAACAAATTCAAATATCAAATTTTCAAAAAGTTCAAAGTTTTTAGTTGAAGTTTTTCCGCCAAAGGCGGACCCGCCTGTGGCGGGGACTTTTGAGTTTTTCCGCCACTTGCCTCGGTGAAGCTCTTGCGAGACGGGTTTGCCTCGGCGAAGCTCTTGCGAGACGGGGAGGCGGACCCCGCTCTAGGCGGGGAACAATTAACTTCTGTAATGGGCACCATTCGGGTCTCAAAAAATGGTGCCCATTCTGGGTCCAGTATTCAATCTAAAATCTTCAATTCTTAACT
>CAYYEK010000110.1:0-2790 GCA_964470855.1 uncultured Candidatus Saccharibacteria bacterium | reverse complement strand
GGCAACTTCCAATGATCTAGTCCAAACCGAGCCCATCTTTTATTCTTCACTTGGAGTGGCTGAAGAAGAGATTTTTAATATCAAAAGAAAGGTTCCTGGGACCAAACCTGTATTACCTGCTAACAGTGCTTGTACAGCTTGGATTACCTTGAGTGCCAACCAGCTTGCGCTTGGAGGTTCTAGTGCAAGAAAGATGCACTGCGAATACAGTAGAAATAACCCGGCTGTATTTGAGGTGCCGCTATCAAAAAATTCGCAAGAACAAGCTTTGAAATTTTACCTCATTGACCCAAGCAATGCTGGAGTCGGGGGGTCTGGGTATAAAGAGATACGTCTGAAAAATATCTCCAGCACTTTAGATTTAGCCTATAGTTTGTGCAATTATACTACCGAATCTTGTAATCCTAGTGGCGTCACTGTGTCTGCTGGTTCAGCAGAAGTGGTGATGGGCTTAAATTCCTCAAATTCTTATGAATTAAGCATTTGGGTTACAGGTATCATCCCTAGTACTTCAACTTCAGCTTTTCTTTCCTTGGAGACTAAGGTGGATGATGGTCTGGGTGGTACTACTCGCCGAGGTTTGCCATATTTAAACAAACGGGCGGTTGAAGTAGAATCCACATACGGCCGTTTAACCAGACGAATTGAGGCTTTAGTTCCGCTCCAATAAAAAACCGGCTCGTCTTATTTTTGAGTCGGCTTAAGCTCCAGTCGCACTGCAACTAGTAGTGTGACTTTTTATTTGCTGATGGGGATCTTTAAAATTTGCCCAGGTTTTATATCTGCTTTTTGACCAAGGTCATTAAGTTGAGCTATGGCTGTCCAGGACACACCTAGTTTTTGGCCGATGTTAAAGACAGTATCTCCCTTTTCCACGGTGTAATCTATAAATTCTATCTTTGGGGTGGCGGAAGTTTCCTCTGTAGTAGTTTCACCTAACACTTGAGGCTCTGGAGATTTTGGCCCGAAGACAAGAAGGTTTAAAGTAAACCAACCCGCCAAAACTAAAGCTACTGAGCCAAAAAGCCAAAATTTGGCGGCTGGCGACATTCTTCTTCTAATGCTCCAGCCTAAGCGGTTGGAAAGTTTTATCTTGTATTTTTTTTCTGTGAATATCATTGTCTATGCTTAAATTATACCTCTTTTTGCTTGTTGTTTTCAATGGGGATAACTTTATACAAATTTGAAGTGCGCTATGTTTTTGTGTGATAATGTACAGGTAGAACTGTATCTAATTGTCTTATACAAGTGATATGGAAAAAGAGAAGGCGCGCCAAAGAATGCAAGTGTTGGCACCACTAATTGAACGCTACGCCAAGGCTTACTATGTGTATGATGAGCCTGAGGTGAGTGATGCGGTGTATGATTCTTTGGTTTCGGAATATAAAACATTGGCCGCTAGCTTTCCCGAGCTGGATGATCCGAACTTTATCATCTATCGGGTGGGTGGTATGCCGCTGGACAAATTTTCTAAAGCAACCCACGCTGTTCCCATGCTTAGTTTGCAGGACGCGTTTTCCTATGAAGAGATGTTAGAGTGGGAAAAGCGTATCGCTAAAGTCACCGAGCAGCGAAGTCTTGAGTATTTTTGCGAGTTGAAGCTGGATGGTTTGCAGGTGTCCATCATATATGAAAAAGGCGTTTTAAAGAGGTCCGTTACTAGAGGGGATGGTAAAATCGGGGAAGATGTTACACAAAACATTAAGACAGTAAAATCGGTCCCGCTTGTTTTAAGCCCCAAATTTGGGCTGAGAAACTTAGAAGTCAGGGGTGAGGTGGTGATGCATAAAATCACATTGGAGACGCTAAACACAAAATATAAAAAACAACATCAGCCCTTGTTAGCCAACACCCGCAACGCTGCTGCTGGTAGTTTAAGGCAACTTAACCCGAGTATTACTGCGAAGCGAAGTTTGGAGTTCTACGCTTGGGATGTCGTATCGGTGGAGTACGGGCAAAGCCTTAAGCAGGAGTATTTTACAAGGCATTCACAAGAGCATGAATTTTTAAGGGAACTGGGATTTCAGGTGGCCGAGTTGGAGAAATCCTGCTACGGGATCGATGGGGTCCAAAAGTTTTATGAAGAGGTGGGCGCGAAGCGAGGTCAGCTACCGTACGAGATAGATGGGGTAGTGGTGCAAATTAACGATTTGGCGTGGCATAAGACTTTAGGAGTGGTAGGAAAAGCTCCTAAGTATGCAGTGGCGTATAAGTTTCCAGCTGTTCAGTCAACCACTAGATTGACTGGGATTTCAGTAAGTGTAGGAAGGACTGGCGTATTGACCCCAGTTGCTCATTTTACCCCTACTTTAGTTGCTGGCTCTACTATATCTAAGGCAACCTTACACAACATGGATCAGATCGAACGGCTGGATGTCAGGATTGGAGATACTGTGGTGATCCAAAAAGCGGGCGATGTTATCCCTGAAGTAGTGGAAGTTTTACCTAAGCTCCGTACAGGAAAAGAAAAAAGGTTTGTTATGCCAAAGCAGTGTCCGGTTTGCGGTGGAGGTGTGGAAAAAAGAAGCGTGCAGAGTAAAAAAGACGGAGCGTCTGCTGCCTACTTTTGTATCAACACCAAATGCCCTGCGAAAAACAGTAGGGGGATGCAGCACTTGGTAAATGTATTTGAAATATACGAAGTGGGCCCTAAGATACTAGATCGCTTTCAAGAAGAGGGGTTGATAAGCGATGCGGCGGATTTATTTGCTTTGCAAATAGAAGACATCCAGGGTCTTGAAAGGTTTGGCGTCAAGAGTGCCGAGAATATCATAAATTCAATTCGCGAAC
>CAYYEK010000109.1:0-2792 GCA_964470855.1 uncultured Candidatus Saccharibacteria bacterium | reverse complement strand
CTGGGAAGACCCTTTTATAGAAAAAATTGATCCAAGGCTACTAAAAAAACAAAAAGAAAGTGAAGCCGCAGAAAATATCAAAAGACTAGAGATGAATATCCCGTTTATCAACCTGTTAGTTCAAAAAAGATTTTATCCGATACTTAACCAACCACACGCCTAAAACAGGTGTTTGGCAGGGTGATACGTACAAGACTCAAATAAATGTAGTCTTTCTAAGTTTATAGCACTTGACAGATATGTACACATTATGTACATTTGTTATATATAATTAAGAGCAAAAATTTATATCCTTAGATGCCAAACATACTATGAATACAACCATACATATAAATATTGATCAAAAAACGAAGTCGGAAGCCGCAGAACTAGCCGAAGAACTTGGTCTTGATTTAAGTGTCATTATACGAGCCAGCCTCAAGAATTTTATACTGACCAAAACTTTTCATGTGGAAAAAACCTACCGCATGACCCCATATTTAGAAAGCCTTATCGAAGAAATCAACAAAGAAAAGGACAGTACTAACTGGTCTGGTCCTTTTTCTACCCCTGAACAGCTGGATAAGCACTTTAGTACGGTAACTCGAAAAAAATAAATATGAATATCTCATTCCACAAACATTTCGACAAACGACTTGCGAGATTACCGCTTAAAGTACGAAAAAAGGCCATCGAACATATTAAAATTTTCCAAGATGAACCGTTTGCCCGTGTTTTAGATAACCACGCTTTAGTAGGAAAATGGACTGGTTACCGCAGTATAGATGTTACTGGTGATTACAGAGCTATATACTCACTTGTCAGTGATAATTTCGCAAAGTTTTATACCATAGACAAACACAGTAATTTGTATAGCTAACTACCTCTCTTTTGCAGTAAAGCTTCTGAAAAAGAGGAGCAACAAATAATTTATTTCGAGATGTAAGTAGCTGTATTAAAGGGTAACCCTTTTCATGAAGGGTTACCCTTTATAGTTTATGAAGCTGTTAGCGCTAAGCCATTAACGATCTAGTCCAATTTTAACTTAACTAATAGTTCATCGGCATCAACTTCAATTTTTGGAAGTTGGGGCCAAGTTTTCAGGCCGTCGTTCTTAAACCTTGGCAACAAATGGAGATGGAAGTGGAAGACCGTTTGTTCTCCGTCTTGACCGCTCGCATGCAACAAGTTTACACCAGTCGCTCCTATTTTCTCCTTATAAGCTACGGCAAGCTTTTTTGATACGCTCGCAAGTTTTTCAAGCAGGGCTTCGGGAATATCGTATAAGTCCGAAAAGTGTTCTTTTGGGACTATAAGTGTGTGCCCGTAAACTTCTATCTTGTTGGGCAAAAAACAAATCACCTCATCGGTTTCGAAGACAACACGAGAAGGCACTTCTTTTTTAACTATCTTGCAAAATATACAGTTTTCCATTAGAAAAAATTACCCTTTAGAGTTTAGAGGCTGATGGGTTACAAACTACTATTGGCTTTCTCAACAAGCTGGACCTTGTTCCCGTCTGGGTCTAAAATACTGAAATTTTTACCCCAGTCTTGTGTGACTAACTCCTTATAGATGGAAACGCCTTTTTGCTTCAAGTTGCTATAAAGCTCATCTAAACCAGTTTCTACTGAGGTAAAAACTGTTTGGGACCCTGGGTGTTCTCGTTCTTCAACTTTCTTTTTTATCCCAAGGCGAGCGTTGTTGGGAAATATAAAAGAGACATATTTGTCTCCTTGTTGATACTCGACTTTAAAACCCAATACATCTACATAAAAGCGGACAACTTTTTCAATATCATTAGTGTAAAAAACCACGCTATCTAGTTGCATAAGTATTTGTTTAATGTGCTATTAGTAGCTTCTGCAAATAACTGCAATTCTAGCTAAACTTTTTTACTGGCTGTACCAGCCGAAGCGTTGATGAAGGATGGCCTGCAATCCGAAGCCCCGCCAAAGGGCGGGCAGGCTTAGCGAAGGCTGGTGGACCGTACCTGACCTTCACTTCACACTAACTTTTTTACCTACTCTATTTGGTGGACCGTACCGGACTTGAACCGGTCACCTCATCCATGCCATGGATGCGCTCTACCAGATGAGCTAACGGCCCAGTTATTAGAATAGATATAAAAGTTGCTGAACAGTGTGATTTTACACGAATAGCAGACCAATGGTCAATCCCCTACCTACTGCTGTGTGCTGCCACCAGATGGTAGTCTTTGTTGCTGAGCACGTTGGATCAAATTTTTCCACTGTTCTGTTTCGGTCCGCAGCGCAGGTATAACACCTATAATATTTAAAATCCAACCTAGCAAAGCAAGAGCTATAATCACACCCATCACTGACCCCAAACCGGTCATGGTCCCATGGATGAGTGACCTCCACCATGGCATCCCCTTTCTAGCTAGGATAATATTTTTATTGATCGCCTCAAGCTGATCTGCCAAGTCTTTGTCCATAAAAAATGTTTTGTTTTAATTTTCAGTAAATAAAATTCACTCTGTCAGGACTTGTATATTACTTTTAGTGTACTTATATTATAACCCAGATAGGAATTTTACCCTGCTGTTTTATAAAGATCAGATACATCACCCCCCGACAGAAATTTTGCCCTACCCTATGGTCTCCTCGCTAGGAATCGAACCTAGATTTAGACGTTAGGAGTGTCTTGTTCTATCCATTGAACTACGAGGAGTACATAAGGTAAGGCGATACATGATTTACGAGGAGTGTCTTGTTCTCCGCCAGAGGCGGACATGTATCCATTGAACTACGAGGAGTACATAAGGTAAGGCGATACATGATTTACGAGGA
>CAYYEK010000108.1:0-2881 GCA_964470855.1 uncultured Candidatus Saccharibacteria bacterium | reverse complement strand
AGTCCACCACTGGATCACCAGTGTTAACTGTTACTTCGACTATAGTCACACCTGGTAGGGAGGAAATTCTTTTTTCTGAAATTTTTTTACAGGCCCCGCATGTTAAGCCCGATAGTCTAAAATTATATTTTTTCATTTTCAAAAGTATTAATTAACAACATTGAAAGTTCCAACAAACATTCCCATCGAGCAGGAAAACCTAATAGTACCTGTCTCCTTTGGGGTAAACTCAAACACATTTTCTCCTTGTCTAAGCATCTTTCTTATACCAAGCTTCTGTGAAACAATACTCGACGCACAAGAGTATGGGTCAGTGGAGGTAACTATCCACTTTACAGGCAGACCCTTTTTGATAGTAAATTTATTTGGACTATAGCCAGACGAGTCTTGAGTCATTCTGACGATTTGAACTCCATCTTTTATGGTTACATTTTTAGCATCCAGGTTAGGCTTGTTTGTGGGAGAAAATGCCCCAAGCACCTGAGGAATTCCCATCAAATTTAGCCCATTAACTATATTAAATAGAGCTAAAAGAATAACTATTACACCTGCAGTCTTAAAAAACAGCTTTGCTCCGGCACCTTTTATTATTGCGCCTAGCCCTCCAACCCCCAGTAAACCGGGTGCTGTACCCAGGGCAAACACACCCATTGTCAGCGCACCAGTAGCTGGACTGCCAGAGCTAATGGCAAATAACTGCATAGCTTGGGTAAAGCCGCATGGTAGAAAAAAGGTTGACGCTCCCATAGCCGCCGCACTTTTATTGCTATACTCTGTTTCTAGCTTTGGCTTTATTCCCAGCATCCGGCTTATCCCCTTTGGCAGTGTAAATGAGATTCTTTTTAAGAAAGGAAAAATGTCAATCAATTGACCTCCAAGCAATATCATTACCAAGCCAACTCCAATTGTTAGCAGTCCCAAAACCGAAGTTGATAGTTGAAAAAATGATCCCACCAAACCCAAAACACCTCCAAGAACAAAGTAGGCAACTACTCTACCTAGATTAAAGAAAATATGAGGGACAAATTTTTGAAAACTCGAGGCTGTAGGGTTTTTTGCCGCAAATCGGGCTGATGCCCCCAAGACCAGACCGCCGACAAGGGCCATACAGGTAGAAACTCCAGCAGTTAACCCTACCAAAAAAACCACTGGAAGACTAGAGTAATTACTGCCGGTTAAACCACCGAGATTAAACACTCCAAGGTATCTAGCAATCATATAGAGGTTAAAGACGATCAAAAACGCCATCCCCAGGTCTTTATAGTCTTGGATGTCCTTGGAAAAATAATATCTTTTGCTGTCCACACCCAGGCTATAACCAGCACTTTGAACCGCGTAGTCCACCTCGTCACGACCAACTTCGCAATCACATTCAAGGTGAGCCACTCCAGTTTTATGGTTGACCAAAGCTCTCCGGACGCCCTTAATCTTCATTAGTTCATCCTCAACAAGAATCTCGCATGACCGGCAATGCATGCCTTTTATTTGAATTTGTTTTGTTTTCATTAGGTCGAGAATACAAAATTAACAATTAAGATTTTATGAAGATAAAACAAAAAAATCTAGGTTCTACACAACAGCTACGAGATCTTTTTCTACTCGTTTCAAAAGAACGGCGTTTGTCGCTACGATTATAGAAGATATAGACATAAGAAGCGCGGAAAACTCTGGGCGCAAGGTAATACCATAGACTGGGTACAAAACCCCAGCAGCAACCGGAATTGCCAGCAAGTTATAAATACTGGCCCAGACAAGGTTTTCTTTCATTTTACGGACAGTCGCTTTAGAAAGCTTTATGGCTCTTAATACGTCCGCAGGATCAGACCTCATAAGAACAACTTTGGCAGTTTCGATAGCTACATCCGTTCCTGCTCCGATAGCAATCCCTATATCAGCCTGAGCCAGAGCTGGTGCATCATTTACCCCATCGCCGACCATCGCCGTAAACTTACCTTCTGATTGAAGCTTCTTAACATAAGACGACTTATCTTCAGGCAATACCTCAGCAAAAACTCTATCTATTCCCAGTTGACGCCCAATAGTTTCAGCAGTCTTTTTGTTATCACCGGTAATCATAGCAATAGTAAGTCCTAACTCTTTCATGCGCATAATGGCTTTTTTAGCGTTTTCTTTTACAGGGTCTATCGCCGCAACGACACCAGCTACTTTTTGGTTAACGGCCAACAGCATAATGGTTTTGCCGTCATTTAGTAGTCTATCTATATCTGATTTAATTGGTTCAATGGAAATGTTTCTATCTTTCATCAGCTTGCTAGTACCAATCAGCACCTCTTTACCGTCCACCAAGGCCTCAACCCCGTGTCCGGCCAGATTTTGGAATTTTTCAACACGAATAGGGGTCGTTATATTTCTTTTTTTTGCTTCTTCAAGAACAGCCAAGCTCAATGGGTGAGATGACTTGGCTTCTGCCGCTGCACCAAGAGCAATAATTTTGTCTGATGTAAATCCCAAAGCTACAACAACATCGGTAACAATAGGTTTTCCTTCTGTAAGAGTTCCAGTTTTGTCCAACACCACAGCTTGCACTTTCGATACTTGTTCCAAAGTGGGTGCATCCTTAATAAGAATATTGTGCTTTGCTCCCAAACCTGTTCCTACAGCCACTGCTGTAGGTGTAGCTAGCCCAAGGGCGTCAGGGCAGGCAATTACAACTGTCGATATGGCAAAAGTGAGAGCCATCATAAGCGACGCTCCCAAAATAAAATACCAAACCGCAAAAGTAATGAGACCACCGCCAACAGCTACAACTACCAGATATTTGGCAAATCGATCAGCAATCTTTTGGCCCGGAGCTTTAGAGTTTTGGGCAGCCTCAACCATTTTCACAATCTGAGCAAGTACAGTATCAGAGCCAACTTTT
>CAYYEK010000107.1:0-2965 GCA_964470855.1 uncultured Candidatus Saccharibacteria bacterium | reverse complement strand
TAACCTGCGCGTCCGGTGGCAAACAGATTTTGTATAACCTGTTTCAAGTTTTGCTCGATCCGGGTGATGAAGTTTTGGTGTTTGGTCCTTACTGGTTGTCTTACAAATTTCAGGTGGAGTTGGCTGGTGGTATCTTAAAGGAGGTGCTGACTGATCCGGCTAAGGCTTTTTTTCCAGACCTTGAAGACCTAAAAGCGCAGATAACGGATCGTACTAAAGTTGTGCTCATCAACAGCCCTTCAAACCCTTGCGGCACGGTTTTGGATAACGCGTTGCTAAAAGGCTTGGCTGACCTGGCCAAAGAACGTGGCCTGTGGGTTGTTAGTGATGATGTGTATGAGCACTTTTATTTTACAGAAAATCAGCCAAGTCACATCTTACAGGTCGCGCCTGACTTGGCGCCTCAGGTCGTGTCGGTCAATTCTGTATCTAAAACTTATGCTATGACAGGTTGGCGACTAGGGTTTGCAGTCGGGGACGAGCAGGTGGTGGCAAAAATGGAAGAGCTGCAAAGCCATAGCGCATCAAACCCTTCAAGTATAAGTCAAATGGCAAGTCTAGCAGCGCTTAAGACCACAAGCGATGAGCCTGTAGCTATGAGACAAGAGTATAGAAGCCGTAAGGTGGCGGTGATGGATTTTTTTCGTAACCAGGCTCGGACTATAAAAGTGGTGGAGCCGCAAGGGGCGTTTTACGCGCTGGTTGATGTGCGGGATAAAAAACTAGCAAATGAAACGGATCTGGATTTTTGTCTTCAATTGCTTGACTTAACTGGCGTTGCTGTAGTTCCAGGCGATAGCTTTGGGAAGTCTGCAGAAGGGTTTGTGAGGATCTCTTTTGCCGCTCCACAGTCAGTGGTTCTACAGGCCTTGGCACTTTTGGATAGTTTTAGGGCGTGATAAATAATAGGCTGGGCTGTAGTGTTATCGATTGTCGTCTAGATTTAAGGGCTGCTCGATAAAGCCCCACAGCGTGTTCTCTATGTCTGGAAAAAAAGAAACTTCTCCTGCAGGGTGGGAGATTGTCGAACCAGAAGAGTTAGAAGTTGGTGATACAGTCAAAATGCTCGTCAGGATTTATGGCGTGAGACATGAGCGTGAATGTAGAGTAGTTCAGACTAATCCGTTAGTTTTGCAGGATAAATACGGCAACAGATTTACAGAAGAACAAATCGGTAAGCAACAAATTTTGCGTTTGCGCAGATCGCTTCAAATTTTAGACTAGAACCTATCCGAAAAATACCATTCTGTCATTCCAAACTAGATTTGCCTGCCCGACACTGGCGGGGAATCCAGAATTTGGCTTATTTAATGGATCCTGAATCAAGTTCAGGATGACGGATAGGAGTAAAATTATTTTTCGGATAGGTTATAGTTTCAATACGGACTATTTTTTTGGTAGAGTCTCTTACTCCGGGGTGCAGATTTTCCAGAGTGTTTGAAACCAGCTTTTCATGCTGATAAAGAAGTCTTTGGAAGTTATAGCGATACCGAGACTTTCTTTAGAGGAAGTTAAAACCAGTACGGTGTTGTGAAAGAGTAAGATATTTGCCGGGCTATTGAACCCTTCTGGGGCAAAACGAACAGTTCGGAGACCCTCTTTACTGTTGGAGTATTCGCGGTCTTCCAGTTCGCCTCGTCTGATTCTTATCGCATGCGTGTGGATTTTCTTGGCCACGCGTTTTTTGATCCATTGTTTTAGGTATCTATCCCCTAAAGCATCGCGGATGGTGGCGGCCTCGCCAACATACCAAGTGTCGTTGATGGGTGCCTCTAGGATTTCTTCATAAATTTGCCTGACCTCCTGTTGACCGCTATAGATCCTGACTTGAGCATCAGTCCTTTTGCTTCCCAGTAACTGGTTGAGTTCAGGTAAAGACTCGGTGAGCATGCTTGTTTGTGCTTCAAGCTCGGTTTGTTTTTGTTTAAGTATGGTCAAAATCTTCCTGGGTGGGGTAGGGATGTAAAGTTTGCGGTTGTTTTTCTTCACTATCAGGATCAGGCCTATCTCATCTAGCTTTTCTAGGATGTAAGCGATGCTGGTTCTGGGCAAACCAGCGCTTCTAGCAATGGGCATGATAGTACTCTCTCCGCGTTGCAGACAAGCAAGGTAAACTTTTTGTTGTTTGGCCGAAAGGCCAAAAGTTTGGAACAAATCTTCAAGTTTCATAAATGACGAAAATCTTAGTCGTTAGTAGGCTATAGTATACTATATTAGCTATTTTATGTCAATTATATAAGCCATATTTTACAGGTAATCGCTACATTACTATAGTCTAAGACCTTATTATAATGTATTGTCAGATGTTAAATAAAGCCAAATCTTTTAGACATATATGACAAGTGAGAAAAATTTTGCCTCAATGGGGTGCAGAGCCGAAGAGGTATTTAGCGGACAGGGAGGTGAGGCGGTTAAGGAAGCTTATGGTAGCAGTCATGAATTCATAGCTAATACTATTTTGGAGTTTCCTAGAATTTCGGGTAGAAAGCATACAGTTTTGGATGTTGGTGCTTATGAGGGAGAATTGTGGCAGAAGATAGCGGAAGCCTCAGGTTTTCCAAGGAATGACTTTTCGGTTATCCCATTAGATATAGACTTAGAGGCTTTACAAAATAATCCAGCAAAAGATAATAAGGTCCGGGCTGATGCAAAAGCAATCCCGTTGGCAGATCGCTCTGTAGATTTTGCATTTGTAAGGTTTGTATTGCAGTTTAGTCCGATAGCATCACAAGAAGAAATGCTACGAGAGCTTTCCAGGGTCGTTAGAAGAGTTGCTATTGTTGAGCATGCAGCTGCGCCAAGTGAGCAAGAGGAAAACTGGAGGAGGCCTATTCAAAGTTTATTTGATGATCCTGCAGTTCCGGAATTAAGAAGGCCTGGGGCACACTATAGTTCTTGGCGTGAGTTGCAAATCTTATTAACCAATTCAGGAATACCTTTCGAATTCATTGGTGAAAAAATAGTA
>CAYYEK010000106.1:0-3006 GCA_964470855.1 uncultured Candidatus Saccharibacteria bacterium | reverse complement strand
CAGATTGACGCCCGGAATTTCTTTGGGATATTGGAAGGCAAGAAACAGCCCCTCGGCGGCCCGTTCTTCCGGGCTCATTTTGAGCACATTTTTTGTTCGAAAATCAATGGAACCTTCCTGGACTTGGTAGTGAGGGTGTCCCATGAGGATGGAGGCCAAGGTGCTTTTCCCCGACCCGTTGGGACCCATGACAAAGTGCAGTTCTCCCGGGGCCAGTTCCAGATCCAGTCCACGCAAAATGGTCTGTCCATCGGCGGTCGCATGTAGGTTTTTAACGGAGAGCAAAGTCATCAGGGATTGAAGTGCAATCAGATTAACGGTAAGCTAAGTAGGAATCAATACTATTTAAGGCACGGGTATGCCAGTAAAAGCGCGCTACAGTCCGCAACGGGAAGCCATTCAAAGCATTGTTTGTGGTCAAAAAGGCCATCTGTCCGTGGAGGCGGTTTACCGGAAGGCCCTACGCGTGCACCCCAAAATCAGTCGAGGCACGGTTTACCGCAATCTGCAACAGTTGGAAGCCCAACGCCTCATTTCCGCCGTGCAAGGGCCCGATCAACTGAGCTACTACGAAGCTTTTGCAGAACCCCACCACCATTTTGTGTGCACTGGATGCAAGGACATCCGCAACTTGGACACGCCCAACGTGAACATCTGCACCGCCTGCATCACCAGCAAAACCCCCCTGAAAATTGAGCACATTGTGACCACGCTGATTGGGAAGTGTGAGAGGTGTTTGACTAATATACGCAAAGTCGTACAATGACAACCATCATTAACTTTCAAAGCATATGAGTGGAAGTCTGAGAAGACCTGGGGGTCATAGGCGGGGGGGGGAACACAGTATTTTTCCAGTCTGAGGAAAGGCAAGCTGGGTCAGCAGACTCGGGCGTTAGTGCTTCAGAAAGAATCTTAAAAGAAAACACAAGCCCAACCCACTCTAAACTGACCGATGTATTGGAGGATATTTTGTGTGTTGATCCGTATCAAGATTCGGCAAGAAGTTCTCGCTAAATTCTGAATTGCTTTCTGACCGGAAAACCATAAACTAGGAGCAGTCCTAGCCGTTCTTTTACATGTCGGGCCCGTAGCTCAGTTGGTTAGAGCAGGAGGCTCAAGTCGAGCGAAGCTACGTTGAGATAAGGATTATGAGTTTCTGCATGGCAATTGTTGCACAGCAGAACGCACTTTTTGAGTTCTATTAAGATGTATTCCTCTTTTCGATTCGAAAGAGCACGTGCATCTAAGTTAAAATCTTTTTGTTTCGGATCAAGGTGATGGAAAGCGAGTGCTGATAGATTTTTTCTATAACCGCACTTACTGCATTGCCCTCCACCCTCGATAAAAAATTTCAATTTTCTTTTAAGGCCTCTTAGTTTTTGAGAAGGATAACTCTGATGGAATCTCACTTTGCAGTAAGGTGAGCAAAACATCGTCTGTCTGCCTTTCAGAATCTTACCGCAAATTTTGCAGTTAGTTGCTCTATTCATAACCGTATGTTATCTCAATATGCTTCCCTTGCAAGGGCTTTTGGTAGAGGAATCTGCCAATTAAAATTTGCCAAATTCGGGGAACCCTTCCTGCGTCATGCAGTGGCGATCCCGAGCCAAGACCTCATTGAGGTAAGGTGTAGAGACTAGACGGCAAACACCCAGAACGGGTGAAGGTATAGTCCAGCTCACAAACTCGAAAGAGGTCACGAAAGTGATAGCGAGAAGCATAACTTCTTGGTCGCTGGTTCAAGTCCAGCCGGGCCCACCAAATTCAAAAAGTTGAAAAAGTATAAAAAGTGTGAAAAGTTTGCTAAAATTTAAGCGAAAAAGTAATGCGCAAAAATGCATATTTGCAAATCCATCACGGCATTTATTTGCTAACTTTGCGGAAAAATGTTATCATATCCATGTATCTACAATTATTAATCTGCATATATGTCAGAAAAATCACCTACAAGTCAAACAGGTCAAAGCCCAGATAATGTACCAGCACATGACATGACTTATGAAGATGCTCAAAGGGCGGCAAAGAAATTAGGAAAAGGTTTGATGACGTTACAAGACTATAAAGCAGCAGAAGCAAAAGTAGAAGGCGAAACAAACTTGGATTGGACTAGTTCAGGACTTCCAGCAGATTTAACAAAAAGGTTCAGGGCCTCTCTTGGAGTACAAATGAAGCCAGACGACGCATCAGGCCATGCTAACGCATCAGGCCATGCTAACGCATCAGGCCATGCTAACGCATCAGGTGATAGGCAAGAATAAGACTAGGATACAAATAAAACGTAAACACGGAAGAATACCATGGCATCGAGTTTCAGCACGGTCCCTTCGAGGTGTGAGTGCGGAAACAATCTTATGCGAGTTGCTTAGAAGCGAAAATTACTGCAACGGTAAGCGCAAAACCACCAAAAATGCAGTCGAGGAACTTGTGTGACCAAAAAAAATTCAAAAAGTGCAAAAAGTTTGCTATAATGAAAAGACACATAAAAACTAAATGAAAGACGCACTCTCAGACCAGCCGAGAAAACTGGCCAGCAACTTCGTAGAAGCAGCGGGGATACGTTGTTTCGATACCCATGAATTCGAGGACTGGTACGAAGCCATCCACGCTGTTCTCTTAGAGTCTGGCATTGATCTTGAAGTATCAGTGATTAGAGATATTTTTGTGGATTTGCCAAGGGAAGCAGATGATGAGATTTTCGAGTTAGCACTAAAATCCTACCTAATCGAGAAGGGACTGTTACGAGCAGATCAAGTTGAGGGTGAGGATTGGGAGCTACTCTTTTCGAAAACAAAAGAAGTTGGATGGGTAGATTCAAGCGCCCTGGGGGTCTTACAGGGGGACCCTACTCTGCAGGCGAGGCTTTCGACCCACAATCAAATCAGCGGAGAATTACAAGCTTAAGCGGACCACCACCAAAAACCAAGTCGAGGAACTTTTGTAACCGTCAAGAGTTCAAAAAATTTGCTAGAAAACTGGTTTTAATATATATTTAAACTACTTAATAAA
>CAYYEK010000105.1:0-3041 GCA_964470855.1 uncultured Candidatus Saccharibacteria bacterium | reverse complement strand
TAATTGTAGAAGTTTGCCCTTATTGATTGTCGGTCAGGCTGTGATAATAAAGGGAAAAATCGAGCCATTACAAGAAATAGAAAATAATGGATTTAAGAACTATTTAAAACTAAAGCAGGTTTCGGCCCTTATAAAGGCATCTAACTGTGCAGTTGAGAATGAGTATTACTTTAATGACCGTTACTTGATCGCAAGGGTTAGGTCCGGATTTATAAAGCTAATTACTAGTCACTTTCAAGGTGATACAGCGGGTTTATTGGCTGGGCTTTTAATTGGAGATACGGATCTTTTATCTGAATCTACAAAAAAGAGCTTTATTTCTACCGGTTTGGCTCATGTTATGGCTATTTCTGGTGCCAATATGACTATGTTGGTTGGGCTTGTCTTTGCTTTTACGGTGTCGCTGCCTTTACGAACTAGAATAGTTATAGCGGTACTTTTTCTAACCATTTTTGTGTTTATGTCTGGTCTGAGTTTTGGTTTAATCAGAGCTTATATGATGAGTTTGGTTGGTCTGGTTGCGATGTTCTTTAATAAGCCCTATCTGAGTTCAAGGGCCGTGTGGGCAGTTATTGTGGGCGTGTTTATGTGGAATCCGTTTGTGGTCTTGTATGATATCGGTTTTCAGCTTTCAATATCAGCCACATCAGGCATAATCGCTGGTTTAGCAATAACTAAAAAGACGTTCCCCTCTAAAACAGTTCAGGTTCTTGTTTGGCATGGGATTTTAACACTATCTGCCACCTTAGCCACAACTCCCCTACTAGCCTACTACTTTGGGCGGCTATCATTACTTGTCTTGCCTATAAATCTTGTGTTAGCGCCGCTTTTTGCTGTTGTAGGATTGGTAGGTTATGCTGTGCTGCTACTCATGGCTCTTCCTGGAGTCGCTGACATTGTTGAGGTTGTTTTTTCGGGCATTTCTGCCGTTATAATCTTTTTAGTTTCTTATATGGCTGAAGTTGCTGAGGGTTTTAATTATGAGTTGGCATTGTCTTGGGAGGAGGTTATTGGGATCTATCTGTTCTTCTCAGCGCTCTATTTTGTTTTTAGATATGTAAATCGCTAGGGGTGGAAAAGTTTCCAGGGTAGTATCGCACAATCCCCTGTCCTTCAAGTCAAATGTAACCTTTTGAGGCGTGTTTACTACTTTTTTTTGTCTTGGTAGGGTGGAAGCAATCACGATAAATTTGATCTATGGAACAGGCAAAAACACTAAATCTTCGTCAGGTCGCTGAGCTTATTAAGCGCAGTACTAAAAGTGTGCGTAATTATATTAAGGCTGGAAAGCTCAAGGCTTCCAAGGTGGAGAGTGTAAATGGCCCTGAATATATATTTGCAGTAACAGACGTTGTAAACTTTGCTAAGGAATTTTTAAATATTTCTTTGGTGATTGGTGAGGTCGTCCCAGTGGAAGATCCATCTGACCAAGTGATGGTTGAGGGGGACGATGGTGAGAGTGTGGTGGAATCCAAGGTGGGTGCTGGTGGGGCTAATTTGCCCGTGATTCCTTTTCACGAGCGAAACCTCGATTTTTCACAATTTACACAGGTCTTGTTGTCCTTAGAGGGAGAGAAGATGAAGCTGATAGAGGAATTTGGAGAGTATAAGTCGAGATTGGCGTATAAGATGGGGCAGTTAGAGTCACAGGTGAAGCAGTTAGAGCAAGATAGCTCAGAGAAAGAAAATCTAAGAAAAAAAGTGACTGAGTTGGAAAAGAGCTATCGTATTAGAGATATGGATGCGCGTCAGTTATTAGCGATGAAGAGCTTTTATGAGACCCGTCCTTGGTGGAAGTTTTGGCAGAAGTATGAGCTTTCAGATTCAGAAAAGCTAATTTAATGTCATGAAAAAAACGATCCTGTTGCTCATTTTTGTGCTGGGATTGTTTTTTGTGAATTGGCGTCTTTTTATTTCTTCTGTGGTTATTTTGGACCATGGCAATATCACTGTTGAAAGAGGTGATAACTTTTCTACAATAGAAGGGGATGTGCTCAAGGGAAACTCAGCTTTCTACCCTGAGTTTATGTATAGGGTGTATAGGTATGTGTTTCCTTTAAAGTTAAAACCGGGGACGCACCATTTCCCTGTGGGTGCTACATTTTCAGATGTTTATCATCAATTGGATCGTGAGATTGCTCCGGTAAAAGTGAGATTGCCGGAGGGGGATAGGGCCAGTGCCTATGCGGCAATTCTAGAGAAAGAGGGGGTTGTTGAAGGGGAGGACCTTGTTGACTGTTTTCGAGGGTGTAGTATAGCCGGCTTCGAAGAATATAAGGACGGGCTTACGGGTTTCGAAGGTTTTCTGTTCCCTGACACCTATTTATTTAACCCTGGCAGTCAGCCTGAACATATTACCAGGGCGCTTCTTCAGAATTTCAGATCTAGAACGACACCACTTGTGCAGGAGTATTCCACATTTGTGCAAAGAGAGGGGATTAGAAAGGTTGTGATCATCGCCTCTCTTTTGGAGCGAGAGGCGCGAACACTGGAAGACAAGCGGATGGTTGCTGGTATTTTATATAAACGCTTAAATATTGGTATGCGACTAGATGTGGATGCGACAGTTCTGTATATAAAAGGGGATTGGCGATCGCCGATTACAGTGCAAGATCTGGCTAGCGATTCACCCTATAATACGCGCAAGTTCGCTGGTTTGCCGCCAGGACCAATCGCTAACCCTAGCCTTGAAAGTATCGAGTCGGCCATGTCGCCCATTGCCTCCAGCTATTTATACTACCTGAATAGTTCCAATGGTGATACGCATTATGCTACAACCCTGGAAGGGCATGTGCAAAACAAGTGGAAATACTTATAGTACAAAATTAAGTGAAAAGTTCGTCAACTATATTTTGGGCCGTGCGAATTACTCGCAAAGCGCTAGAAATTATTTACAGTTTGAGTTTAGCCTTTTCTTTCTAGGGGGATTGGGCTTGTCTTTTTTGGAAAAATAGCGCTAATTTGGTGCTTTTCTAGGGGGTAAATTAATTGACCTTCAGGGTGGTGTATGTTAACTTCGGGCACGATAAGTTATCCCACAT
>CAYYEK010000104.1:0-3106 GCA_964470855.1 uncultured Candidatus Saccharibacteria bacterium | reverse complement strand
CAGCTGCGCTGTTTGATTAGGGGAATACCCCGAGCGTAAGCTCGGGGAAGTTTACGGGCTCCTTTAAAAAATTGCCCTAAATTTTCAACGTAAAAGATGGCTTGGTTTATGACCACTAAGTCAAAATAGTTTTTTTGAAAGTCAATAAAGTCGGTGGCCTCCCGGATCTGGTAGTCGATGCCCGTGCTTGAGTATTTTTCTTTTGCTAATGATATGAGTTCTGGGGCTACGTCACTGGCGACGACTTTCTTTGCACCACGCTTACGCATAAGTCTTGCTAGAAAGCCGTTACCGGTTGCTATGTCGTAAACTGTTTTGCCTTTTAAACTACCGAACATTTTGAACATAATAGGCAGTGCAATTTGTATAGTGCGCATGACTTTCCCCTCAGGTCCGATTTGTTTGTCCCATACTTCCGCAAATTTTCCAAATGATGTGTTATTTTTCATAAACATGTGGCGATAGTTATTGGCTTTTTAGGAGCGTGTAAAAGATTTTCCGTATCTTATAGAAGTTTTGTTTTTCTTTTCGGTCAAAGAGGTAGTAGTGCATTTGCCAAACTTGCCTTATGAGCATAAGTACAGCTTCAAGCTTGGTTAGCTGTTTCGGGCTTAAATTTTTAGATCCATAGCCTTTGTAAAAGCATTTTTTTAGCAAGACTTGTTTACTTTGCGGTAAGTTGTCAGTTAAGTGTCTTCGAGAAAGTTCTATGTATTCTGCAGGCCAAATGCCGGCCCTCGAATTGTCCCAGTCTATGAGGTAGAGTATTTTGTTTTTTCCAACAATTACGTTGCTCGGACTCATATCACCGTGAATTAGCACTGGGTGAAGATTTTTTTTAAGAAGGTTAAGTTCTTTTTCTAGCCTGTTCTTCGCTGTAGTAACAGCCTTGTTTGACAGCTCTTTTGCTTTTACTAAGCTGACTAGAATTTCTCCAGTTCTCTTGGTTTGCATGTTTATATAGTTTTTGGACTGCTTGGTTTTATCTACAGGGGAGCCGAAAGCAGGGCAGGGTATTTTATGAAGTTTTGAAGCAACTTTACCTAGTCTAGTGTAGAGCTCTTGCTCGGATATGAGTTTTGTTTTTACCGCGTCAGTTCCAAGTAAACCTTCTATGTAGGTTTGGATCATGAGTCCATTTGGAAAGTAGGTTGGCTTCCTAGAGTAATAGAGAGTTTTGGCGTGGGGGAGATGGGCTTTTTCGAGCTGCTTTTCAATCCAGGGGAGCTTAGCCTTTTCTGGCCAGTCTTTGTACCTAAAGACGCGAGCTACAAAAAGACCTTTCGTGGTTTCTACTTTGTATACGTGATTTATTTCACCCTTCGCGAACTTAGCGCAAGAATAAACCCTAGTTTTTAAAATCTTAGCTACTGCTTTTGCAACTTTCTTGTCTATAGATTTGTTGTATTTGTATATATCTGGCATAGGGTAATGTTGTGGTAGACTTGATGGGCATCTTCGGGAAGATGCCCGTCTGGACGTAAGAGGGCAGCAAAATAAAATTTTGTTTTATTTGAAGACTTGGATAACCATCGTTGTGCCAGCAATATGTTTCATTTTTTTTAATCGGCTATCATTTTTGTAGAAGTTATTGAGTACTTTGGTTACATCATGCCATACTCCGTAGTCGTGCCAAACAATACAGCCACCTTTGCGTATAATTTTATATGCATGTTCGGTATCGCTTTGAACATATGCCGCAGTATGCGAACCGTCAACAAATACAAAATCCATATTGCCTTCATATGGAGTGAAGTCAAAACTGGTTGAGTCACCGAGAAGCTGAGTGATCTTTTTTGCCTCGGGCCTATTTTTAAAAAATAATCCCGTAACATTTTGTTTAATGTAAGTTAAGTCGCTCCAGCCAGATTTATCTTTTGGATTTATGGTGAGCTTGGTTTGTGTAGATTTGTTTTTTGGTAAGTCGAGCGTCAAAACCTTAGCATCACTCGATATGTTAGTGGCGATGTTAAGAGTGGTTCTGCCATTAAAAGTACCAATTTCAAATACTCGTTTTATATCAAATGCTTTAATCAGCTTACAGATAATTGTAAGTTCAAACAGTGTAATGTTTCCATCCAGCGGTTCTGGGAATAATATTTTAATGGCTGGTTCCTCGGCGATAAGTTTAGTGTAAGGGGTGAGGGGGATAAATGTACGTAGCATAAGCTAGTCAATTAATTATAACTGCCTAGAAGATGCCCATCGAGATGGGCATCTTCTAGATCATAACAGTAAAGTCAATAGGTCCTTTAATTGCTGAATCGTTACTGTAGGCTTTGCTGTTTTAGGGTATGGGATGAAGTCGCGCTGGAAGAGAATAGTATGCATACCTAGCTTTTGGGCAGGAGCGAGTCCTCTATACCAGTTGTCATCTACCAGGATGCACTCATTTGGTTTGGCGTGTACTTCTTTCAAAATTTGGATAAAAAAATCAGGATCAGGCTTCTCCTTGCCTAGATGTCCAGACACCTTTTGGTGTTGGAGAAAGGGGAGAAGCTTGGCTTTTCTGAGTAGCGCCATAACTTTTATAGACTGGTTGCCTGCGAGTCCTAGGTGGTATTTAGCCGAAAGTCTAGAGATAACTGCGCTTGCTTCGGGACGGATATGGGACATATCTAGGTAGGGGATCTGCTCACAGAGTTTGGTGTACTTGTCTTTGGCTTCGTTGTATTTTGGATGCTTGCCAAGTAGGAACTCCAGTGCGTTAAACCTAACACTGCCGGGTTTTTTGGAAGCTCTAAGCCATGCACGGTATACATCTTTTTGAGAAGTTTCTGGCAAGTACTTTTTTGCTACATGCAGTAGCTTTGCTTGTCTTGCGGTTTCTGGGGCAGAATCGTCCAAGATAACCCCTCCTATATCGAAGAAGATCCATTTGCATTTTTGAAGCTTGGCTGTGTTGGTCATTGCACTACTTTTAGCTAACTTTGTGCATATAAATTTCAGAACTTTGACCAGTCGGTTAAAAGTTTAGCTTTCAGTTTATTTACATATTCCATATAGTTTTGTTCGGAGTACCACCACATAGCTTCTAGGCTGATATTTAACTTGGCTCTAGACTAGATGTTTACTGTTTTAAATACCACTTTAAGATTGTCCATAG
>CAYYEK010000103.1:0-3107 GCA_964470855.1 uncultured Candidatus Saccharibacteria bacterium | reverse complement strand
ATTAACACCGGCTATAGAGAAGATACAAGTTGTCTAAAAAATGGGTACTTGACATGGGGTGCTTGGGATTTGGAAAAAGGCGGGTGGGTAAACCGGCTTTGGTTTTATGCCGCCTTGAGAGATAAAGATTATGTAGAAATATATAACCAAAGCATCTCCGGTGGAACAACAGAGACAATTCTCGAGCGTTTTGAAAATGAAGCTAAAGTGCGAGGTGCTGACGCGATTATATTTCAAACTGGTGGTAATGATGCTTCTTACGACAAACCAGGAAATTTTATGGTTCAACCAGAGAAATTTAAAAGTAATCTAGAAGAAATAATCCGACGAGCAAAAAAGATTACGGATAAAATCGTTTTTATGGATCTGAAAAACTGTGACGAATCTAAAACAACCCCGGTGTCTTGGAAGCCGATCTATTATACAAACGAAAATATAGAAAAATACAGCAAAATCATGGAAGATGTTTGTAAAGAAAACAGTACCCCTTTTCTAGATGTTGGACCGCTAGCCAATGAAGATTTTGAAGATGGTCTACACCCAAACGCAGAAGGACACCGCAAAATCTTTGAAAAAGTCAAAGAATTTTTAACCACAAACGAGTGGATTTAGAGAAGCTCGCCAATAACCAAAAAGTGCCCTAAACCCTTAAAAATGATGAACATGGTGGGCATCTTTGGGAAGATGCCTATCATGTTACACGAACAAGTGCGAGACAAAAAAATGGCCCCCAGTCTGCTAAACTAAACCATTGGCCACAATCTGCAAAGGGGTGTAAAATTAACCGCATAGGGGCTTGTATAGAACATTTATGAAATTCACGGACAACGAAATTAGAGATATAAACCGATACTTGGAAGCAGGTAAGCCTTTGCCAGACGAGTATCGTTTTTTGTTGTTCGGGGACAAGCGAGAGGTGGAACTAGTATGGAACGGTAAAACCAATGAAGTAACGAACGTTGTGCTGCCATTTCAGACCATAGAGCAGGTAGATGAGCCGAGAAGCGAGAAGGATGTCAAAATGCAACTTTCGCTTTTTGATTTAGACAACCGTGGTAGACAGCTCAAGGGTTGGACAAATAAATTAATTTGGGGCGACAACAAGCTTATATTGTCCAGCTTAAAGAATGGACCACTACGGGAAGAAATAGAAGCTCATGGTGGTATTAAACTTATATACATAGACCCGCCGTTTGATGTAGGTGCAGATTTTTCTATGGACATAGAAATCGGCGATGAGCAGTTTACCAAGCAACCAAGCGTGTTGGAAGAATTAGCATATCGCGATACCTGGGGTAATGGTATGGATAGTTTTATCGCTATGATTTACGAACGACTGAATTTGATGCATGACTTGCTTGCCGATGATGGCAGTATTTATGTGCATTGTGATTGGAGACTGAACAGCTACTTACGATTGGTGCTCGACGAAATATTTGGGAAAGAATGCTATCGTAATGAAGTAGTTTGGCAAAGGGATGCGGTTGGAAAAGGGGCAAAAAAGATTTCTAAGCAGTGGTCAAAAGAATTAGAGGAAATTATTTGGTACTCTAAATCTGCAGAAAATTATATCTTCTACCAGCAATTTAAAGAGAGCAGTGAGTTAACCCACACGCAATTAAAAGAGTTTAGGTATAAGGAGCCTGACGGAAGACTGTACAAAATTGTTACCCTTGGAGACTACTCTGCCAGTTCAATAGCGGAGATGAAGAAGCAGAACTTAATTCACACAACTTCAACAGGGAAAGAATATAAAAAATATTACCTAGATGAGTTTCAATTGGCCATTGGTTCACTTTGGCATGATATACCTAATATATCGCATGGCAAGAACCCTGAGGTGCTGGGTTATCCCACGCAGAAACCAGAATCTTTACTGAGTAGAATTATTAAGTCTGCTTCCAATGAAGGGGATATTGTGGCTGACTTTTTTGCTGGGTCTGGTACAACTTTGGCTGTTGCCGAAAAATTGGGTCGTAAATGGATTGGTTCTGACTTAGGTAAGTTTTCCGTACACACTACACGCAAGCGTATGATTGGGGTTCAGCGGGAGCTAAAGAAGGCAGATAAGAACTATCGTGCCTTTGAAATTCTAAACCTGGGCAAGTACGAACGGCAGCACTATATTGGTGTGAATCCGAACTTGCGAGACGAAGAAAAGCAGCAGCAACTTGCTGAGCGGGAAGTGGCTTTTACTGATTTAATTTTAAGCGCTTACAAAGCAGACAAAGTAGAAGGGTTTAAAACATTCTACGGCAAGAAGTCTAACCGCTTAGTGGCTATTGGACCTATTAACTTGCCAGTGAGCAGGGTATTTGTGGAAGAAGTAATTGGTGAGTGTTTAGAGAAGCAGATTACTAAAATAGATATTCTGGCGTTTGAATTTGAAATGGGTTTGTTCCCAAATATTCAGGAAGAGGCCAAGAGTAAGGGTATAGACTTAGCGTTAAAGTACATTCCACGGGATGTGTTTGACAAGCGGGATATAGAGAAAAACCAGATTGTTTTTCATGATGTGTCGTTCATAGAAGTAAAGCCAATTGTAAAGAAAAATAACGTAGCTATCCAGCTTACGGACTTTTCTGTGTTCTACAACCAAGATTCCATAGCCAACGTGGAAAGCCAGCTCAAACCAGGTGGAACTAAAATACTGGTAGAGAACGGGCAGATTATAAAAGTTGCTAAAGACAAGGACGGTATTACAAATCGTGAAGTGCTGACAAAGAAGTGGACAGACTGGATAGACTACTGGTCGGTAGATTTTAATTTTGAAAGTAAGAAAGAAACCACCAGAGTTAAGCTTGCAGACGGCACCGTAGAAGAAACATGGACAGGGGATTATATTTTTGAAAACGAATGGCAGTCTTTCCGTACCAAGAAAGACCGCGGTTTAGAGTTGACCAGTGTATCGCAAGAAGTCCCCAAAGGCCGCCGCAAAATAGCCGTTAAAGTCGTAGATATTTTTGGCAATGATACCATGAAAGTCGTGGAGGTTAACATTTAAAATCTATGTTGGTATTTATTGACGAATCTGGTGATTCAGGGCTAAAAGTAGGGCGTGGATCTAGTAGGTTTTTTACTGTATCCTTGGTTGTATTTGAAGAAAA
>CAYYEK010000102.1:0-3150 GCA_964470855.1 uncultured Candidatus Saccharibacteria bacterium | reverse complement strand
AGTTTTAGAAGAACTTAAGTCCACCTCTTTACTTGCTCTAGATACGGAAACCACTTCTTTGGATGCAGTCAGGGCCAAGCTTTTGGGGGTGGCTCTAGAAGTAGCGCCGGGCAGGGCTTATTATGTGACCTCTGGAGTTTTAGGGCAAAGCCAAGAACTGAAAGCGATCTTGCAGGGTGGGGTTGCAAAAGTTGGGCAGAACATCAAGTATGACGCTTTAGTGTTGGAAAATTTTGGTATCCACCTCGGTGGAGTCTGGAACGATACCATGCTCATGTCCTACCTGATAAACCCCGGCACCCGGCAGCATAACCTAGACGCCTTAGCTTTTAACGAGTTGGGTTACCAGATGCAGCCCATAGAAGAGTTAATAGGCAAAGGTAAAAATCAGATCAACATGTCTGAGGTGCCACTTGAGAAGGTGTCCTGGTATGCCTGCGAGGATGTAGATATGACCTTGCGGCTTTACAACGCTTTTTTGCCCAGACTTCAAGATGAAGGTTTAGAGCATATTTACGAGAGCATCGAGCTACCCCTGATCCATGTGTTAGCTGCTATGGAGCGGGCTGGTATAAAACTAGATTCTGCATTGTTAAACAAACTGGCCGGAGAAGCAGAAATAGAGATAAATAGTTTGGAAAAGAAAATCCACAAACTGGCCGGTGAGAAATTTAATATCAACTCCCCTAAACAGTTGAAGGTGGTTTTATTTGAAAAACTGGGTTTGGAAAGCGAGGAAAACAGGAAAACCAAAACCGGACTATCTACTGCTGCAGGAGAGTTGGAGAAAATGCTTGGTCAGCATCCGATAGTAGAGTTCATCTTACAGTACAGGGAGCTTTCCAAACTACTTTCCACGTACCTACTTGCATTGCCGTCCTTAGTTAATCCAGATACTGGGCGGATTCACACTAGTTTTAACCAAACCATAGCCGCAACCGGCAGGCTTTCCTCCACTGAACCGAATTTACAAAATATCCCAGTTAAGGGCGACGGCTTAGGAAGCCAAGTCAGGCGCGCTTTTGTAGCAGCAGAGGGTTACAAGCTTTTGTCTGTGGACTACTCTCAGATGGAGTTGCGCATAGTTGCGCATTTGTCAAAAGATCCGGTCATGTCCGAAGTGTTCCGTAAGGGTGAGGATATCCATACCGCAACTGCCATGGGCCTGTTCGGGGTATCGGCTGATAAGGTGACTAAAGATATGCGCCGAGACGCCAAGACTATAAACTTTGGCATCTTGTACGGACTTTCCAGCTTCGGGCTTTCTTATAGGATCTCTGAGTTGTCTCGCGCTGAAGCTAAGGACTATATAGACAAGTACTTTGAACGCTATCCTGGAGTCAAAGAATATGTAGAAAAGGTGAAGATGCAGGTCAACGAAGCAGGATTGGTTAAAAACGAGTTAGGTCGAATACGCAGATTTCCTGAAATAAAATCTTCCCAGTATTTCATACGTCAGGCGGCAGAGCGCGCAGCTATAAACTTTCCGATCCAAAGCCTTCAAGCAGATATCATCAAAATCGCGATGAGCAATATCTGGTCAAAGATTTCCGCTCAAGGTGGATCCCCCGCAGGGGGAAATGATAAAGGATCAGAGATAAGGCTTCTACTCCAAGTTCACGATGAACTAGTCTTTGAGGTACGGGAAGATGTGGTAGAAAAGTGGCTAAGAGTTATCAAGCCGATGATGGAACAGGCGTACAAGCTGTCAGTGCCTGTAGTATGCGAAGCTAAAGTAGGGGACAACTGGGGACAGATGGAGAAGGTATAGCAGGGAATAATGAATGGCGAATGGCGACTTGAATGCAAGACTGAACTTTTTTCTGTATTAGTATGGGCTGGGGAAAAATGAGTTGACTCTAAGTGAACGAGAGTATACCTTAGTAGTAAGTAGTAAGTAGTAAGTAGTAAGTAGTAAGTAGTAAGTAGCAAGTAGTAGGGTGTATTGTGATTTTGTATGAAAGAAACAAACAGTCAAATTGTCATTTATAAAAGTGATAGCGGGCCGGAGATTAAGCTCAACTTAAGAGACGAGACTTTGTGGTTAACTCAAGCACAAATCTCGGAACTTTTTGGTACAAAAAGACCTGCTATTACTAAGCACTTAGGCAACATCTTCAATTCCGCAGAGCTAAGCGAGAAATCAGTATGTTCCATTTTGGAACATACTGCAGGAGACGGTAAGAAATACAAGGTCCAGTATTATAATCTAGATGCTATTATAGCGGTTGGTTATAGGGTAAACAGTAAACGCGCGACGCAGTTTAGGGTGTGGGCTACTCGGACCTTAAGGGAGTACTTACTTAAAGGTTACGTAGTAGACAAGGCTCGGTTAGCAAGTACTCAAGCACAGATTAAAGAGCTAGAGGGGGCGGTAAAACTTTTGCAGGGCGCTGTAGAGTCAAGGAGGCTAGAGGGTTATGAAAAAGAGCTACTAAAAATCATTACTGACTACACAGACACTTGGGTTTTGCTTAACAAGTATGATCACAATGAGCTAGAAATTGAAAATACCACCAAGAAAACAGCTTACCAGCTGGACTATGAGCAGGTGAACAAGTCCATACAACAGTTCAAGGCCCGGCTCATGAGCAAGGGTGAGGCGACTGATCTGTTTGGCAAAGAGGTGGGTGATAAGCTGCAAGGCTTGTTGGGTAGCATTGAGCAGACTTACAACAAGCAACCGCTGTATACAAGCATGGAAGAGAAGGCTGCTCACCTTTTATACTTTACAATTAAAGACCATCCATTTGTAGACGGTAACAAGCGTATCGGCTCTTTATTGTTCCTGCTCTATTTAATAGAAAATCATGCTTTATACAACCGGAGAGGAGAAAGAAAGCTCAATGACAATGCCTTAACCGCACTAGCGTTGCTTATCGCGGAAAGTAAGCCAGACCAAAAAGAAGTGATGACAAAACTAGTGGTAAATATCATCAATAGAAAGTAGGGGGTAGAAAAGAGTAAATAGCAAGCAGCAGAAATATCCTTGATCTTTAATCCTTTATCCTTGACCAGACTAAGACGGGAAAAGTGTCCTTTCCGACACTCGCCTCGCTGAAGCTCCTGCGAAGCGGGGAGGCGGACCAGCTGGTGGTAGAAATTCGCCAGTCGTATTTTGATGGGCACCATCACTTAGGTGATGGTGCC
>CAYYEK010000101.1:0-3258 GCA_964470855.1 uncultured Candidatus Saccharibacteria bacterium | reverse complement strand
TAGCATTTCCTTCAAAATCATGCTCGCCAATAGACTTTCTCATTCAGTTTCTCTTCCTTCAGTTTGGAGTTCTGGCCGATTCTATGAACATCTTAGGATAAACTACAACCATCAGTAAATATCACAATATAACCTTCAGTCGTAAAATAGTATGCTTGTCGTTCAGTTGATTCTCTGGTGAGCTAGTAGTCAGCGTAGCAGGAATCAAGAATAGATAGTAAATACAGGGGGTTTAGAGTATCAAGTAGTAGAACCCAGGTTCTACTAGCTGTTCCACTAGTTGTGTTCTAAAAAGTAGGTCCGAACGATACGGTAAAGCCGTACCAAAAAAATTGTTTAATCTAGGGATTAGGTTTTTCCCCTTCGGGTGATCACCCATAGGGTGGCGATTCTCCTCCGTGCCTTGAGCTTATCGAAGGGAGCGCTACCTATCTGCTATGGTTTTCCAAAGAGCCATTTCATAGCAGTAAATATTGGCTTTGAAAGGTTTTCCAAGACCGGTTAGGTCCGGCCTAGGAAGGCATTTTAAAATTATTTGGCTTAAGCTAAAATAAAACCGTGATACTTATTTAATGTGTAAGGCTATCAAAATAATTTTACCTCTATGGACCAACCAAGTTACATGAATACAATTGAATTACTCAAATCGCAATCGGACCTGGAGTACTTAAAAAACGGCACTAACTATTACAGCAGTAAAGTGAATGTATTTGATGATGCAGAGTATAAAGAAATAAATAGCATTTTAGAATCTTACCTAAAACAAATAAAAAATGGAGTTGGTGTTAAGACCGAGGATATAGCTCTGCTCAAAAAAAGATGGAAAAGATTTACGGTCGTTCATGCATTTACTGGGCTGTTGAAGGCTGGGTATGTTTATCCGTTTATCATTGCGGCAGTGCTTTTCACGCCCCTATTTTATTTTACTACCCACACTAAACCAGGCTACGAACTTATCATTATTATTCTAATAACTGCCTTGTTGATATACTTAGTCATCCGTTCTAAGCGATGTTGTTAGCTATTTTATAGAACTTGGGTCTGTAAATCAGAGTTGTATGTAACTGCGGCGACTAGTCAACAAGTCTGATCTCGTATTGTCCAAACTTGCCAAGTTCTACTTCCCAAGCCTGTCCTTTTTGTAAGCTCAAAACCTCTTTTCCCAAAGCTGGAAAGAGGGGGGTGATGCTGATTTCACCAGTGTTGATCTCAGACACTTGAAAAGCCGCCATAGATCTTGCCAGACTGATAGTTTTGTATACTTCCTCCTCGCAAATGGTGTTCCAGTACGGCTGGTAACAGTCACCCTTGTGAAAAGTAAATACTCCCAAGTCTTCATTTTGGCCGAGTATGTTTCTTTTGATATGTATCTTGCATTTATCGTTCATATGTATGGGTTAAGTAGTTAGGATATTATACCACCATATTTTAGCCCACTGTTTGTATGGATGAGACGGCGTCCATAAGTCTAGTCATACCTATGCCACCACCATAGCGTGGGACAAAAGGTAAGGACAAGAAGTCTTCCAGTTCACGCTCCACCCGGTCTTTGCCGAATCGATCGTAAAGCAGTTTGGCATAGCCTCCTTGACTTATGGTATGAAACTGCTCACGCATTTCTTCCGGGTTGCTACTGCGTTCCGCGCTACCTATGGTTTCTTGACCGTTGATGATGACATCGATTTTGTTGGCGTACTGGCCATTTTTCCGCATATTCCAAAAAGGGGAGGTGTAGAGAGGAAAGTTTTCTAAGAATACTACATTGCCAAAGTCTTGTTTCATCAACCCTTCTTCCTTGCTGGTCAGCTCTTCTACGCCGTATTGAGTTTTTAGATCATCATAATTTTTATGAGGGAAGTTGTCTTTTGCACCAAAACCTAGAGCCTCTAACATTTCCCCTTCCAGTATTTTTAAGTCTTCCATAGTGCCTCGGGATTCAAACTCAAACATAGGAAATAGGATTTTATGTCGTCCTGGGATAGGGTTGGGCTCATTGCGGTAGCTGGTTGATACACAGAACACGCCTGGTACGTCCGGGTTCTGGAGGAGTTCGTACTCAAGCCACATCTGGCCGGTTTGGGGAAGAGGCCAAATTTGTCCTGCGTACTCAAAAGTGGCCACGGTGCTGGGGTCCTCGCACGCCGCCAAGATACTTAAACGGTCTTGGGTTGGCACCTCCACAAAACCTTTGCTTAACAAGAAGCTGCGTAAAGCATTGGCGGTCTTGCTGAAAAGTTTGATGTCGCTTACCCCTTTATAATTCTGGGTCATAACTTACTCCTTTCTTTTTGGTCCAAACTTGAGGACCACTAACTTAATGATTGCGTAAAATAATGCCTTCCCTTTTTTAAATTCCACCCTCTTCCTTATGGGAGAGGGAAGGGAGAGGGTAAAAAAATACCTCCCCTACAGGGGAGGTATTTTTCGAAAGCTTACAAATTTTATAAACCGGCTCTAGATCCGGACGAAAGTTTGTGCGCTTTCTGTATTTCATATCCAAGTTGGAGGATAGCAAGCAAGTGGACTGCTTGGCAAGTGGATAACTGCAGACACATTTATGCTACTATATTTATAAAGTAGAAATTAAAGCAGTTTTTTATGAGGAAAACAAAAAGACAGGTAGTTGTAGCTTTGTTGTTGTCTTTGGTTTTGAGTCTTAGTGGTCAGGTACTGCCAGTGTCGGCTCAGACTCAAAGCACAACATCTTCCACTACTCAAACAAAGGTGCAGGCATTCTTGCTTGAAACCAAGGGGGCTAGTGGAGATGTTGCTAGAACAGCCAATTTTCCCGTTGGTTGGGTTGATGGCGTGGGATGTTCTGGTATCACTGGATGGGCTTTTGATGCCAATAACCCTTCCGCTTCCATTGACGTTCATGTGTATGTGGATGGACGAGCAGGACAGGGAGGAAGGTTGGTAACATCTGGAAAAGCGGACGCTACCAGGGCGGATATCAACGAATTTTTCAGCATCACCGGCCAGCACGGGTTTAGCATCCTTCTGCCTGACTCGGTGCGTGACGGGAAAGCGCACACGGTTTATGTGTATGGGATTGACTCCAATGGGGGAGAAAATCGCAACCTCGGAAATCTCGGTCAGAGTTTTACTTGCACTGGCACTACCGGCGTTACAGGGACTACCACAAGTGGGGTGAGTGTTGTTAACAAAAACGCGCCAGTTGGTTGGGTAGACGCTGTTAGTTCTACAGAAGTCAGTGGTTGGGCGTTTGATCAGGACAACCCTACTGCCTCAATAGAT
>CAYYEK010000100.1:0-3305 GCA_964470855.1 uncultured Candidatus Saccharibacteria bacterium | reverse complement strand
ACGCCTATGGCGGAAAGGATAGTTTTCGCTTACTGCTTTCTGCTTACTGCCTACTATTTTCTGCTATATGACGATCCGACAAATACTTAAAAAGCATCATCAGGTTCAAGGATTACCCGAACTCATCTGCAGTACTATAAAACAGCCACAAGAATTTCTCTTTCTTGAGCCATCTTACAAGTTATCTAAAATTGAGCAGACCAAGCTTGACCAGTCGCTAACTAAACGCAAACAAGGCGTGCCACTGGCCTATATACTAGGCTATAAATTTTTTTATGGACACAAGTTTGTAGTAAATAAAAACGTGCTCATCCCCCGCCCGGAGACGGAAGGGCTAGTAGATTTTGCACTTGATTATGTAAAAAAAACCAATTTAAAACGACTTCGTATCCTAGACTTAGCAACAGGCAGCGGCTGCGTAGGGCTTTCTGTGGCCTTAAAACTTACTGAGAGCGGATTTAAACACTTTACCCTAACCTGCTCTGACATATCTAACGCAGCGCTAACTGTAGCCAAAAAGAATGCAAAAAATCTGCAAGTTAAAAATACAAATTTTATACAAAGCGACCTTTTCAAAAACATCCATTCAAAGTACGACATCATCTTAGCCAATCTACCCTATATCCCTCTAGGACTCTATGAATTGTTGCGCCACTCATTAAAATACGAACCCAAAATCGCCATCACTGACAACAGCGAAAACTGGGACATCTACAAAAAGTTTTTTCAAGCTTTTTCTAAGCACCTAACCACAACCGGGGTGGCTATACTAGAGATAGACGACTGTTCAAAAGCTGACCTGATAAAATTGTTTGAAAAATCTGCAAGCCTTCCCAAAAATTATAAGCTGAATTTCAAAAAAGACCTGGGAGGACGCTGGCGGTATCTGTCTATAAAAAAATCCTAAATTACCAAAACTAGCGTTTGATACTGCAGTAAAATTGCGCATCAAAAAAGCGGATGCCCTTTAGGGGGCAACCGCTTTCTTCAACAGTATGCTTGATTGGGCTTAGGATTCTTTGGTAGTATCAGCAGCTTCTTTGTCAGCTGTTTCAGATACGCCTTCAACCTTAGTTACATCTTCTTCAACAGGTCCGGCAAGCTCAGCCTCTACGTCACGGGGCGGTTGAACCTTGGCCACCACCTCATCGGGATCCAGAGAAAGCTTTACTCCTTCCGGCAATACTAAATCCTTGACCGTAATCTGGTCATCGAAGGTCTTTAGGTTTTCGGTATTTACTTCTATCTGATGAGGTAAATCCTTTGGCAAACACTCAACTTCAACTTCGGAAATGACCTTGACCAAGGTGCCGCCCAAGGCTTTTACAGTCACTGGCTCGCCTACAAACTCCAACTGCACTGTAGCGGTCAATACTTCTTGCATGTTTACCTCAAAAAAGTCTGCATGATCAGGATTTCTCTTCAAAAGGTTATGTTGAACGTCTTGGATAAGAACGCTCTTACTACCTTGGCCTTCTATTTCTAAACTTACAATGGTGGATTCACCTGCAACCCGCAATACTTTCTCAAACTCCGCGGCTTTTACGAGTAGGTGAACATTGTCCTTGCCCTGACCGTAAAGCTCGGCTGGTGTCCAACCTTGATCGCGTAGCGCTTTAGGGCTTAGGTTTAAGTCCCTGACTTTTGCTTGTAATACTACTGTATCCATAAGTAATTCATTATTTTCATCAATTTTACTAAAAATGCACAAAAAAAGCAAGCAGCAGGCTTTACACATCAACCCGGCAAACACTAGCAAAATCTGCTAAATGTTAGCTTGGAGTGCTGATTTTAAGCTTTTCAAAAAGTTCTTCTGCTGATCCTTTCAAGTGTTTGTGTATAGTGAGACAGTCATCAGGGCTGATAGCTGGCTTGGTTTTGAACCACCTCGCGTCTTCATAAGTCAGGTCTGTAACCGATCCAGCGCTAAATAGTTCATCTTCTAGCACGCCTATGTTAAAGACCACACTTGCCTTGCATTTTTTGCAGTCAGAGTGGATCGCCACCATACTGCCCCCTTCTTGGTCTGAAAGGTGCTCTATGACTCGCATTTTCTCAAAATTGTAGCCAAACCCGCACACTGGACAGCGGAGTATGGCCGCTAGTACTTTTAGTACCTTTTTTATATCTACGGGATTCATAAGCCCACTCTAACACAGAATTCGTTAAAAACGCAACCGCTTTGACTGTAGCGCAACATTTTGAGCTATCCCTAAAAGGATCCAGGTAACCAGAAGGGAGCTACCACCATAAGAAAGCATAGGCAGAGGTATTCCTGTGACAGGCATGATGCCTATATTCATCCCTATGTTGATAAAGGCTTGAAAAAATAGGCTGAAAAAAATACCATACACGATAAATTTCCCAAGGTCATCCCGGGCTTTGTTTGCTATGGTTAACAGTCTAGAAAAAATTATAAAATACAACACTACCACTCCAGCAGAACCTACAAACCCCATCTCTTCGGAAAGGTTAGCAAAGATAAAATCTGTTTGTCGTTCAGGTAAAAATCGCAACTGGCTTTGCAGTCCCTGCCCCAGTCCCCTACCAAAAACCTGCCCGCTGCCAACAGCGATAAGAGCCTGCCTTAAGTTGTACCCTTGACCACGAGGGTCAAGCTCTGGATTTAAAAATGTTTCTATACGATTTTTTTGATACTCTTGAAGACCGAAGTGCCAAGCTAGAACTGCTGCAACCAAAACCATTACTATGACTGCTGCCATACGCTTTTTTTCTATAGGGCTTACAGTTAATATGCCAAGCCAAACCACCCCCAAAGAAAGAGCGGATCCTAGATCCGGTTCCACTAAAACTAGTAGCGCTGGTATACCAACAAATGCACCGGTTAGTAGGACATTTTTCCACGCGTTGATCTGACCACGAAACAGATAAAACCACTTAGCAAGCCCGATAATTATAACTATTTTGGCGAACTCAGCAGGCTGCAGTCTAAAAATGCCAAGGTCTATCCATCTAGCAGAACCGCGAATCTCTCTGCCAAAAAGCAGAACAAAAACTAGTAAAAATACAACGATCAGATACCACCAGCGATTGTGTTTAGCAAGAGTCTGATAGCTATAGTTGCTAAAGAGAGAAAATGCTCCAAACCCAGCCACCACAAACAAGGCCTGCTTCCAAAAAATACTCATATCCTGGTTAGCAAGCGAAGACGTGTATAAAACGGTCAGGCTCAACACAGACAATAAGCTGCTAGCCAAAACCAATGCCAGATCTTTTGATTTAAAATAGCGATAAAGCCAGTACATAAAGTAGTAAACGAAAACTATCCTTTCCGCCATAGGCGG
>CAYYEK010000099.1:0-3331 GCA_964470855.1 uncultured Candidatus Saccharibacteria bacterium | reverse complement strand
AGCGGTTGTCATACCACCACCTTGCGCTACGATACTATAGGTACTTATGGGTTTTTTTGTGTTTTTGCTCATCTGTTTGTTTAAGCGGTTAGATTGTGTTTTTTCCTTACAAGTTCAAATATCAGCAGATTTTGCGCGGTAGGGATTTCACTAGCTCGTAGGCTTCACAGCGTTTATGGTAAATGAGTAGTGAGCTTAAGTCTAGTACTACGACTTTTCGATCAAGTCTCTGATTTCCGAGAAATTATTGGCAAAGTTTAGTAGCTGCATATCTTGTTCTCCTTGTATAAACAGACCCTCTTTTAGGGGGTTGTTTTTTAGCCAGTCAAACAATCCTTCCCAGTATTTATGGTTGACACAGATAATAGGGACTGTATCTACAATGCCAGTTTGCATAAGAACCGCGTATTCAAAAAGTTCGTTGAGTGTGCCATATCCACCTGGGTAAAAGATCAGCGATTGGCTCTTAATGGACATAATAAACCGTCTGGCAAACAGAAAATGAAAAGAAAGCTGGTGGGTATAGATCGGGTCGGTAACTTTTTCCCCTTTTAAAAGTTCTGCCTTCAAACCAATAGATGGCGCTCCAGCCTCGGTTGCTCCGGAGTTGGCAGCGTGCATTATGCCTGGACCGCCACCACTGGAAATCGCGTAACCATTTTTACCCAGCTCTCGGGCGGCTAGTTTGGCATCTTGGTAGTATTCACTATCTACAGGCACCCTGTGAGACCCAAAGAAAGTTACAATAGGCTTGTTGATTTGGTTTAGGAGTATAAGACCGCTGTTAATTTCTTCTCTTACCTTGCTTACCGTCCAGTCTACATCTGCAAAATACTCTCTATTTTTATGTAAATTATTCATCAAGTGCCCTGGCTGTCGTGGTTAATTATGTGTAGAGAGTCTCGCAAAAAATATTCCATCATGGAATGGTGCTCGGCCTGGGTTTTAAACTTGCTTGGGTTTGCTAGAAGCTCGCTTTGGGTAAGCCATTGGTAAGATTTATGTTCCGGTGAAAGCGTTATTTCTCCTGCCAGATAAGTTGCTTCGTATACTGTGATTAATATGTGTCGTTTGGTACGGTTGCCAAATGTTTGGTACTGAAATAGAGGCCCTCCGAGTTGGTACTGAATGTCGCCCCCCAGCTCTTCTTTTATTTCTCGGCTAATGATCTCGGCAAGCGCGGTATCGTACTCGTTGAAGTTAATTTTGCCTCCTGGTAGGTCGTAGTGATCGCTCGGAGTATTAAGAATTAAAAAGGCATCATTCTTGCGAAGGAGTATTTTTAAACAAGCTAAGTATTGGGCGTGTTCTTGCATATGGTTAGCCTTTAGCTCATACCGGATAGCTGATAGCTTTTAGCTTATAGTTTCTAGATTTGCTCTTCCCCTTCCTCCCATAGGGTAGGGGAGGTTAGGTGGGGTACGAAAAATTTTACTTTATACCTCACCTAACCTCTCTATCTTAGGAGAGGAACAAAGCCTAAGTTTGATGTTATGTGGTTTAAATTTGTTTAGTTACTTTTTACTGGGGAGTAAAAAACTAACTTGTATCCATCTGGATCTTTTATGGCAAACTCCCGTTTTCCCCACGGCCAACCTCTCGGCTCGCTTGAGGATGGTCTTGCCAGCCGAAGCCCCGCCAAAGGGGCGGGCAGGCTTAGTGAAGGGTGGTGCTCTCGGCCCCGCACAAGCTTCCAGCTATGCGGGGTAAAAGGGAATCGTCCGCCATGGGCGGACTGAAGACCTTCAATGGTGTATCCGGCAGGATTTGAACCCCACGCCAACTGGTGGTCTCGACAGGATTTGAACCTGTTACCTCTTGGTTCGAAGCCAAGCGCTCTATCCAAATGAGCTACGAGACCAACAAATGGTGTGGGACATGCCTACTGTATACTACTATACTACTTGCTGCTAACTATTTACTTCCGCAATTATACTGTTTTTAGGGGTATTTCAGCAAGCCGGCAAAATCGCTTATACTACCATATATGCTAACTGTATTGTACGGTCCTGACAGCACTAGGATCAAAACCCGGATAGGAAGATACTCCCAAGAAGTAGGGAAGAGTCCTGTTTTTTTCACACAAGACAACCCACCAACTTCTGTATCGGAGCTTGTCTTGCCTGATCTGTTCTCCGGAACCGGGCTATTTGTGTTGAAGGGGTTGCTTAAAGAGTTGCTCACAGAAGAAAATCTGGAAACTTGGGTGAACTCACAAAACCAGATAATTTTCTGGGAGGAGAGTTTGGATGGGCGGACCACACTCACAGCTACTTTAAAAAAACACCAACAGGCCCATTTAGAAGACTATGCGTTGCCGGAGTACAGTGGGCTTTTGGGGTTTGTAAAAGACTTAGCTATCCAAGAGGGTGTGGAGATAGGACAAGCTGCGATAAAAGAGTTGATTTTCCGACTGGGGTATCTGCCGGACCCAAATATGAGTACCAAGATCGACCCGGGCAGGATCCGGCAGGAACTTTTAAAGCTTCAGACCAGTGCTTTGAAGTCTGAAGTTACTGTTGATATGGTAAAAGGTCTGGTGCCGCAGGAAGCCGCTAGTGCCGGCTTTGCGGTATCCAACGCACTAGCTGACCGCGATGCTCGAAAACTTTTGGCCGCTCTAGATGGTTACTATGGAGTGCGGGCAGAGAAGGACACTGCAGATAAAACTTTAGCTCTTACAGCGTTGTTAGCTGAACAGTTTCGGAGTATGTGGGCTTACCTGCAGTCTCGGACAGATGGCGTTACAGATGATGAATTGATGCAAGTGTTAGGCTGGAAGTCAGGCAAGTTGTATGCGGTCAAGCGATCTGCCCAAAGGTTTAGCTTAAAAGAAGTGGAGAGTATCTTAGAGAAGTTGGAGCACCTAGATGTGGAACTAAAAACCACCACCACCCCATCTCGGGTGATCATGGAACTTATCTTGAGTCAGGTGTAAGGGATATTGCACTAATACACAAATCACACAAACTTGTCCTGAGCCGCTTCGCAAGAGCTTATCGAGGCGAGGCTAAGTCGAAGGATCGCACGAATACAGAATAACGAATAGCGAATTTAGAATCTAGAGTTTAGAGTTTAGAGTTTAGAGTCAAGAACCTAGAAGCTTGAAGCTATAACCTGTAACCTGACCTAGAATCTACCCCTCTCCTAAAATAGGAGAGTAACCCCATCTTTTTCCCCTCCTAAGGTAGGAGGGGTTAGGGGAGGTATGAGTTTTCAATTGTTCGTACCCCACCTAACCTCCCCTACCCTAGGGGAGGAAGGGAGATAATGAGTTAAGAATTGCAGATTTTAGACTGGATATCGGACCCCAGAATGGGCACCATTTTAA
>CAYYEK010000098.1:614-3424 GCA_964470855.1 uncultured Candidatus Saccharibacteria bacterium | reverse complement strand
CTAAACAAATCCAAATATCAAATTTTCAAAAAGTTCAAAGTTTTTAGTTGAAGTTTTAACTTTTAGGTTTTGAATTATGAGTTTTTCCACCGCTTGCCTCGGTGAAGCTATTACGAGACGGGCTTGCCTCGGTGAAGCTATTACGAGACGGGGAGGCGGACCCCGCTCGAGGCGGGGAACAATTAACTTCTGTAATGGGCACCATTCAAGTCTCATAAAATGGTGCCCATTCTGGGTCCAGTATTCAATCTAAAATCTAAATTCTAGACTCTTCATTCGCTATTCTTCCCCTCACCCCACCCTCTCCCCGAGGGAGAGGGGAAGGGAGAGGGTCGTTCATTCGCTATTCGTCATTCTTTATTCGTGTGATTAGTGCCTATCCTTCGACTTAGCCTCGCCTCGATAAGCTCTTGCGAAGCGGGTCAGGACAGGTTCGTGTATTCGTGCATTATTCGCCATTCTCTATTCGTGTGATTCGTGTTATTGGTGTATTAGTGCACTATTCAAGATTCTAAATTTCTTAATTCTTTATTCAAAATTCCAGTCATTGTTATAGTTACTGTTATATTCCACCCTGCACTCAAATCCCTGCTAGCGCCAACAGGCGCTAGTTTGCTATACTTTAAGCTAGTAAAATAGTAGTTGACAATACATATCTTTTATGTCCTTTTTAAACAATTTATTTAGTTTTGAATTCAATCCTGTTAAAGCATACGGAAAAGAGATGGACAAGATCAACGGGATGAAAGAAGAGGTAGCAGGCCTAAGTCAGGGTGAAATCCGCAAGGAAATCCAAAATTTCAAATCACAACTTAGTGGACTCACTGAACAAGAAATATTTAACAAATTAGTGGAGTTTAGGCCTAGAGTTTTTGCTCTCACACGAGAGGCTGCCAAGCGGAGTATGGGCCAATTCCACTACGATGTGCAGATTCTAGGAAGCATAGCGCTTTCAGAAGGAAAAATAGCGGAAATGAAAACCGGCGAGGGAAAAACACTTACCGCTACCGCACCGTTGGTATTGTTCGCTTTAGCTGGCAAGGGGGCACACATAGTGACGGTAAACGACTACCTCTCTCGTTGGCACGCAAGCCAGATGGGCCCGATTTTCCATTACTTAGGCCTATCTGTGGCTTCCATCCAGCACGAAGCCAGCTTCCTTTACGATCCACAATACAAACCAGACGAAGAAGAGATAAAACGAGTAGAAGAACAGGTGGAAGGGCTGGTATTGGATGTAAAACATATGCGTTCCATAACCCGCAGGGAAGCTTATGGGGCAGATATAACTTACGGCACAAACAACGAATTTGGGTTTGACTACCTAAGAGACAACATGGTGCAGGATCTCCGGCAAATGGTGCAAAGAGAATTGTTTTATGTGATCGTAGACGAAGTTGACTCCATCCTCATAGACGAAGCCCGCACACCGCTTATCATATCAGCACCAGATACCGACCCCACAGACAAATACTATCGATTTGCCAAGATCGTCAACTCACTTACCCCAAACCAACACTATGTAATAGACGAGAAGAAAAAGGTCACCACACTAACCGAAGAGGGGATTGATGAGATAGAAAAAATCTTGCGGGTGAAAAATCTTTACGACAGTGCAGATGGCGTGGCCACTTTGCATCACATAGAGCAAGCCTTAAGAGCAAAAGCCAACTACTTAAATGACCGTGACTATGTAGTACGCAACGGGGAAGTCGTCATAGTAGACGAATTCACTGGAAGACTTATGTTTGGTCGAAGGTATTCACAAGGCTTGCATCAAGCCATAGAAGCCAAAGAAAATGTCAAGATCCAACAAGAAAGCAAAACTTTAGCAACTATCACTTTTCAAAATCTGTTTAGGCTTTACTCTAGGCTGGCCGGCATGACCGGAACGGCCAAAACCGAGGAAGAAGAGTTTTTCAAGATCTACCGGCTTCAAGTGGTGCAAGTGCCCACTAACAAGCCTATGGTGAGAAAAGATAAAGCTGACGTCATCTACAAAACAGAGCAAGCCAAGTTTAAAGCCATAACCAAAACCGTAAAAGAAAAGCACCAAAAAGGCCAGCCAGTACTGATCGGTACGGTCAGTATCGCCAAAAACGAAGAATTGGCCGAACACTTAAAGAAAGCAGGCGTGCCGTTTGAACTACTGAACGCCAAAAACCACGAACGGGAAGCACATATCATAGCTCAAGCTGGACGTTACGGCGCAGTCACCCTGGCCACTAACATAGCCGGGAGAGGAGTTGACATCTTGCTTGGCGGCAACCCAGTGGAACCCGATGAGGCAGAGAAAGTCCGTCTTGCAGGCGGGTTAGCAGTGATAGGTACTGAACGGCACGAATCAAGACGCATAGACAACCAGTTGCGAGGAAGAAGCGGTCGCCAAGGTGATCCTGGCGAGAGCCAGTTTTTCGTGTCTATGGAAGATGATCTTATGCGTTTGTTTGGCGGAGAGCGACTGAAAAATATCATGCAAAGACTAGGCTTGCCTGACGACCAGCCGCTTGAAGTCCGTATCATCTCCAACTCCATAGAACAGGCGCAGAAAAAAATTGAAGGCTTAAACTTTGATACCAGAAAACATGTCTTGGAGTTTGACGATGTGCTGAACCACCAAAGGTCAACCATTTACAAAAGAAGAAAGAAGTACCTAGAAAATCCCAGTGTCCAAGTCGAAAGCGGCGCAACAGAAGAAAACAACTTCAGCATATCTGAAGAGGTTTTAGGTATAGTAAAAGGACAGTTGAGAAACATAGTTACCTCCATCTTCTCCACTATAGAGTCTAAAGAAGAGCAGGTAGAAATTA
>CAYYEK010000098.1:0-604 GCA_964470855.1 uncultured Candidatus Saccharibacteria bacterium | reverse complement strand
TTATAACCAAAGAAGCGTCAGCGGTCTTGCCTCTGACTCCGGAAACAAAGATAGCTTTGTCAGAAGCAGTCCAAAACAGTGCTGACCCAGAGTTTGCTATGTTGGACACCTTGGAAAAGTTTGCCGAGGACCTACACAAACAAAGGGCCGAACTTATGGGGAAAGATACTTTTGAGCAACTGCAAAAATTGGTTGCCCTAAGGGCGGTAGATCAACTCTGGATGGAACACTTAGATACTATGGACCATCTGCGCGACAGCGTGCGGCTGCGTGGCTATGGACAAAGGGATCCTTTGGTGGAGTATAAAAAAGAGGGTCACACACTGTTCCAAAGGCTTTTGGCTGATATAAACGCCCAGATCGCTCAAACGGTGTATAAAGTTATGCTTAACCCTCCGACAAACCAGCAAGCAGCGCCAGCTGCCCCAGCAGTACAAGCAACGGCTCAACCAGCACCCCAAACTTGGGTTACCAATAGGAGTGACACTTCACAAGCAGGAAGCCCTAATGCGCCTAGAACCGAGTCAGGTGAAAAAGTAGGACGCAACGACCCTTGCCCTTGCGGAGCGGTAAACCCCGCAACAGGACAGGCATACAAGTACAA
>CAYYEK010000097.1:0-3435 GCA_964470855.1 uncultured Candidatus Saccharibacteria bacterium | reverse complement strand
TTAACGGGCTTTGACTACTTGTAGGCACACGGTTTCAGGTACTATTTCACTCCCCTTCCGGGGTGCTTTTCACCTTTCCCTCACGGTACTAGTTCACTATCGGTCACGACAAGTATTTAGCCTTGGATCTTAGTCGACCCTAATTCCAACCAGATTACTCGTGTCTGGTTGTACTCAAGCTCAATTTAAAAGTATGTATATAATGTTTCGCGTACGGGACTATCACCGTCTTTGGTTCGTCTTTCCAGACGTATTCCACTACAAAATATATACATACTTCCGTTACATTTGCCGCGTAACGAAAAACTGGCTTATTACCCCTACCTTGCAAGGCCGGCAAGCTTGAATTTAAAAATCCGAAGATTTTTGAAAACACAAGATAGGTTTGGGCTGATAGTTAAGCAATTAGTAATAAGTAAGGAGTAAAAATTTCTAATTACTGATTACTGTTTACTAATTACTAAACTATGCTTTTCCCCGTTCGCTCGCCACTACTAAGGGAATCACTCCCCGAATACTCGGGTTATTGTTTTCTTTTCCTCGTGCTACTGAGATGTTTCACTTCACACGCTTACCGCACAGTACGCGCCCACGCGCGTATGGCATACCGTCTTCAACGGCATAGGTTTCCCCATTCGGACATCTCCGGATCAAAGCTTGTTTGCCAGCTCCCCGAAGCATTTCGTCGGCTACCACGTCCTTCATCGGCTTGTCGTACCTAGGCATTCTCCGTATACCCTTATCTGTTATATTTTTCTTCTATACGATTTGACTAGCAATTTGTAACCGCAAATGCATCACAAACTGCTTTGCCAATGTTCTTGTTAAACTTACATTTCTACCCTTATTTAGTTTTTAAAGTTCTATCCATCACCTCCGCATAACTACTGCCCTACGGTGTTTCAGCAAAAAACCTGTATTCCCAAAATAATTGGAATGGCCGCCGGAACTGTAGTGCAGTAAATATGCGCAGGCAAGGGCTTTTAGAGCCTTTACCAAAAAAGTTTTAAAAGTTATGTACCACGTCTTTCAAGCACAAAAAAAACCGCAACCGCGGTTCATACAAGCTCCATCCCTAGCCCGCAGTTAGTGTCTATGAAGTTTGCAAGGTGTACATATTTAGCCTTACCAATCTACTCCTATCCATGGGATCTGTCAAGGGCTCTTATGCAAATATTTTCCCGCTAACCTACGCGCCTAATCTCCGCTGGCGGGACGCGTAGTCCTGCAAGGCAAGTGAAAGCTCGTGCTTGTCAAATTCCGGCCATAGCTTGCGAGAAAAATAGAGCTGGCTGTTGGCCACATGCCACATCATAAACCCGGCTGACCAGTGTGGCTCCCCCCCGGTGCGAATCACTAGATCAACAGGTGGTAAATCTGCGGTCCACAGCGCCGCCCGCAGTGTCGCCGCATCAACCGCCTGACGGGTCAAAGTTAAGTGTTGCAGAGCTGCCAGCATTTCACTTTGGCCATCATAACCAAGCAGTATTGTTAAAAACTTTTTTTCAAACCCGATAGTTTTTTCCTGTAAGTCCTTGAGGCCCTTTTGTAGTTTTTGGCTCTCAAGCATTTCTTCCCAGCGTCCCAACACCCTGACCCGGATCTCGTGTTTTACAAAGTTCTCAACTATGTCAGGCCTGGCTAGGTATTTTTCCATAAGCCACAAAAGTGCTTTCACCTCCATCTTGGGGCGCTTCCGTAGATTATCTTCGGACGAAGCCCAGAAAGTAAAATACTTTACCCCTTTGGCAAATGCTTCTTCACTTGCCTCCTCAAAACGAGCCACGCCTGCTTCATGCCCAAGCCAAGGGTCAAGCCCTTGAGCTTTGGCCCACCTCCGATTCCCATCAGGGATGATAGCTAAATGCGTTGGTACATCTGCTTGCTGATTGTCCATAAATTCATCGAAAAACTTTGTTGCGTATATAAATAAGTGAGATGCGAAAAGCGTTGCCCGACTAATTTGTAAAAAATCAAACTTCAGCTGGTTCAATATCGTCTAGCCGGTCTGGGTCAACAAAAAGCCGACCGGACTCATCCCGCTCAACTATGTAAGCGAACTTTCTACCATAAAGCAAGTCTTGCGCTATGTAGGAAGACTTTGCATAAACCTTGCGAGACAAATTTTCATCAACCGCGGTTATGAATGGAAAAATTTCCATCTGCTTTTTCTGCAAATCTTCCACACCTTTATCCCACAGCGGACTCTGCTCAGTTATGGGATGGACTATAGTCCAACTTAACGGGAACAGCGCTACCCGAGTTCGTTCCAGTTCCAATTCGTAAAACCGTCGCTTACCTGTTTCATCCAAAATGGAAACCGCCATTTCCGCCTCTACATCTATGAGCTCATCACTACGTTCGTTAATAATGCGAAACATTAAAGCCGTTCCCTTTTCATAATGAGTTATGAGGGCGTGTTTGCTAAACTTGATTTTTACCGCGGGATTGGCAAACCGAGCAAAAATCAACCCGGCCAACACCGCAAACCCCAACATGCCGATAAACCCCTCAAAACCTAAAATCATATGCGCCACCCAGCCTTCAGGTTTCAACGGGGAAGATCCCAGGGTTGTGATGACCTGTATACTGTACGAATATAGCTCGCCAAAGCGGCTTAGTATAGACCAATGAGCAATAGCGGGAAAAGCCTCACGCCCAGCAGCCAGATACAACAACGCGAATACTAAATTGGCCAACATAAAAATAAGCCATATACCCAATAAAAGGCTTAAAGGATGGGCATTAATGGCGCTATGGTATAGGCTAGTATTACGCAGGCCCCGGACCAATCGGCGCGCCCGAAACGTACCGTCTTTATTCAAAAACCTGCCCTGGTCCGGATCACCCACCATCTCTTCCAAGCCCAGCTGTTCTTTAGAATTTTCCCGTAAAAATTTCAACATAAATAACTGTACACCAAAACCAATAACTTACACATGACTATGTAGTATAAACTAGCCTACCTAACCCAACAACCTCTTAAAATCTTGCTCAGATATGGTCTTCGCCTGAAGATTTTTAGCCCTCTCCGCCTTGGCTCCTGGATTTTCTCCAACTACCACATAGTCAGTTTTCTTAGAAACCGACTCAGACACTTTTCCACCAAGAGCTTTGATCTTCTTTTTCGCCTCTTCTCTACCCATGCTCTCCAAAGTGCCGGTTATGACAAAAGTTAATCCATCAAACTTTTGACCTTTGACTTTTGACCTTTGACCCTTAACAGCTACTCCATTTTTAAAAAGCTTATCTATAAACATCCTGTTTTCTGCTGCCTGAAAATACTCATAGACACTTTTTGCTACGACAGGCCCTATGTTCGGCACAGATGCTATGTCCACCACATTTGCCTTTAATATTTTTTCCAGACTTCCAAAGTGGCTAGCTAAGTCTTCCGCGGTTTGTTCCCCCACGTGCAAGATACCCAAAGCAAAC
>CAYYEK010000096.1:0-3497 GCA_964470855.1 uncultured Candidatus Saccharibacteria bacterium | reverse complement strand
GATTGGAGCAAGACTGCAGAAAACCCAAACAAAGCAGATAAACCGTAAAAAACGCTTACTGCTTGTTTTTGAGATAAGCCTGCATCTAGGAGTCTAAAATGCAAGTGCTGCCTATCCCCTATAAACGGACTTTTCCCTGCTAAAAGCCTTCGGACTATGCTCCATGCTACATCAAGAATTGGAACTCCCATCACCAAAACAGCAGTAGCGATTTTTGCCCCAGTCAACACTGCTAAAACTGCCAAAAACCAGCCTAAGAAAGTACTGCCACTTTCTCCTAAAAATATTGAAGCTGGATTAAACGCGAAAAATAGGTAGCCTGCCAGCGCACCTACTAAGACTATGGCTAAGGTGGCGGTCACCGGCTGGCTTATCCTTTCCGTGAGTGATAAGGCAAACATAACTAGCCCGGCTATGAGGCTGACACCAGCAGCTAAACCATCTAAACCGTCTAGGATTTTCAAAGTATAGGTCATGCCCAATAGCCAAAGGAAGACAAAAATTCCGGAGATGGGTAAAAATAAAAAGTTTCCGGCAAGCGAAAAACTGCCGCCAAGCGGATTGGTGATGGATTTTATGCCGATCCCCACTCCAGTCCATAAAACTATCAGACTAGCCAAGGCTGGGAAAAGCCAAGTGATTTTTGCTGGTAAGGTGTATTTGTCGTCCAAGTACCCACCAAACATCAGCACCAAGGACCCGCAGATAATGCCGATTAAAAATTTTGTTGGCACCACTGCAAAGGCCCAATTGTTCAACAGAAAAAAACATATCACCGGCAGAAGGATGCTTACATATACTGCCCAGCCGCCTAGAAGCGGAGTTGGTTTGGTGTGGATTTTTCTTGCTGGACCGGGTTGGTCTACGCATCCAAGTTTTACTGCCAAAGCTTTGACGATGGGTGTGATGGCTAGTGCAAGCAAAAATGCAACTATGCCGTAAGTAGCATAACTCATACAGGCTTGGTGTTTATTTGTCCGGAACGCATTTCTTTCATATCTAGTCCAGTGCTCTCCCCTTTTCGGACTTTAGGGGTAACCCAGAATTCTAGGTATTTGCCCAGCATCAAACGGGTCTGAGCTTCTATAGCCGGGATGCTTCCGAACACTAGGGATACAAATGGAACCAAAAGCCACTGCAGGTACATCATGAGACTTCTCCATCGAGTGTATTTTTTCGGGCGGGTTGGTAACAGGATGAGGTTTACATACACGCTCGCGGAGATAAAGACCAGAGACACTCGGAGTAGGGTTTGGGTTACATGTGGGAGGTTGTAGGCCACAACACTTTCTAAAAATTCATCACCTCCTAAAAACAGTGGCATAAGTCCCAGTGTGGAGATGAGTACGCTCGCAGTTGCCCAGTTGAAGTTGCCTTCTACGTACTGGTAAAGTTTGAGGAATTTGTCCCATTTTGGGGCTTTTGACCGGATTAGTGGCCAGATCAAGTGCGGGTAGTATTCTACATTGTATGCCCAGCGTCTTTTTTGTTTATATTGATTTTTGAAAGTTTGCCAAGTGGTTTCAGCCAAACAAGTATCCAGTGAGATAGGTAAAAATAGCGGTACGACCTTGTAATCGCCATTGTAGTGCAGATAGCACTGCCAGTATATGTACCCATCTTCGTTGATGAGGTCTTTTTTCCAAAAGCCTACGTCCAGAAGGGCTTTTAGTGACATAGAGTGGCTACTGAAAGTTCTTAGGCGGTCGGGTCGGCTACTTTCCGTAAACTGCCAAAAAGAGTTGGAGACCGACACGACCCGGATGAACGCCGGACTGTCCCAGATGTTGTTGTTGTAAATGGCGATAGGTTGGTAGCTGGACTGGTGGGGCTTTACTGCTGTGTTGAACTCGTATGCCACTTTTGCAAAGTACATCGGATGGATAACTGTGTCGGAATCAAAGTTAGAGACTATGACATCCTCATCCGGTATTCCTAGCTCCCTTAGAGTGGGCAAGACTGATTGTACAGCGTAGGATGCGTTGGCGCTTTTACCTTTTATCTCTCCGGGCAGACCGTCAGGATGGACGGTGATGAAAAATTTGCCAAAATAGGATCCGTATTTTTCTTGGATAGATTTGGCAGTCTCTTGGGCTTCGGCTCCGGCACGCTCTTCGCTTGCAAGTATGATGTAAAGTTTTGACTTATCGTAGCTGACTTTCATCATCGCATCCAGTGTGGTGGATAACACTTCCACTGATTCGTCAACGAAGGGAAATATCACTAGATGGACGAGCCTGTTGTAGTCTGCAACTTTTCTGGTTAAAAGAAGCTTTTCTAGGCGCTCAGCTTCAGCTTTGAAGTATTTTCTGGCGGTGCGTCGTTTATCGGACAAGCTTTGGTCGCGTAAATTTTGAATATACCTTTCCGGGTCAGAGCAGAGCCGTTTTACCGCATCTAGCCAATCTATGGTTACATGGACTCTGAACATGAGGTAACTTGCCAGAAGGTGAAGGCCGACATTACAGGCTTTTAACACCCAATACAGATCAAAGCACACTATGAAAACTGCTGCCCAGACTGGGCGGTATTTTGCGAGCATGATAGCACCACTAAATACCAGCCAGAAGCTAGCACCTGGGACCACTTCCCAAAATCTTTCCTTTAATGTTCGTTTGCGGTACATAGGGGGAGAGTAAATAAAGAACTTTTTACGTTTAACAGCCAGAAGAAGTAGTAAAAGTAGTAGTAGCAGTAAAAGTAGTACACAGAACATTTGACATTTGACAATTGACATTTTACGGAGGACATCAACAAAAGCTCTAAATACTAATTTCTAAACTCTAAACAAATCCAAATATCAAATTTTTAAAAAGTTCAAAGTTTGAAGTTGAAGTTATTACTTTTGACTTATGAATTATGAGTTTTTCAGCCATAGGCGTACCCCGCTCGAGGCTGGGGACAATTAACTTCTGTAATGGGCACCATTCAAATCTTTAAAATGGTGCCCATTTGGAGATAGAATTAGCAATTTACAATTTCAAATCTGCAATTCTCAACTCTAGATTCTAAATTCGCTATTCGTGTATTAGTGCAATATTCGTTATTCTCCCCTACTACTTCGCTTTGCCTAAAAGATATACCTAAGCAAAAACCAGCTGGATATAAATAGCAGGACGGAACAAAGAAGACTTGCAGCAGCCAGAAAGTTTTGTGCTATAAGGTGTCTTCTGAATACTGGAACCAGTAGAAGATTGACTAAAAAAATCACTGTAGCAGTTGCTGGTATAAGGTAGATTTTTCCTGAGGAATCCACTAAGTCAGCTCCGTAGGCTACATTGTAATGCAGGATTGTTTCAGTAGGTTCTTTAGGAAGCCTGAACCATATCCAAATCCATGTTAAAATATTAACAGCAAAACTTGCTGAAAAGACTTTTGTTTTGAGGGTGAATACTCTAGTTTCCTGCATGTTATTAGAGGTACATAACTAGGACCTTACGAGGCTTTTGCCCAAAGTCTGGCCGAAGCCAGCCCTTTAGGGCTTTTGAGCCACAAGG
>CAYYEK010000095.1:0-3541 GCA_964470855.1 uncultured Candidatus Saccharibacteria bacterium | reverse complement strand
ATTAACACCGGCTATAGAGAAGATACAAGTTGTCTAAAAAATGGGTACTTGACAGATAGGTTAAAAGATTTTTCCTGGCCAAAATGCGCAGAAGAAACCTTTTCATTATTGCTTTCTTAACTAGGATGTATGCAGGCTTTACTGTATTCAGTTATCTGAATTCTTCCAAATACTTGACAAAATCTGCAATTGCAGATTTTGTCAAGGAGTAGGGAGGCGAGCAGATTGTGAAAAAAAATTGAAAGTACGTCAGAAAAATATAATGAATTGAAATAATCCGGAAACTAGTGTACAATTTTTTTCGCATATTTTATACGGTCAGTATCAACCTCCCCTTTGTGTGAGTTGGACAAAATACGGTACTTTATTCGATAAACCATATCGTTATCGTCTCTTATAGTGCCGATAAGTTCACAAGAGTATGAATCGTTATTTACTCTCATGATAAAGCGAGCTCCGATTTCCAGTTTCTTAAAAAAAGTAGAAACCTCCCTTTCTTGTAATTGTTCTGGGGTTAATGCCATATTTATAATAATCTTTTAAATATTTTGCTTTTACTATCTACTGTGTTGTTGCTAATCGGATTTTAACACGCTTCCTAAAATATTCCACAGGGGGTCCCCCGTCAACTGATTGAAGCGTTATCCATTCTGTACTCATATTTGTAATTATAAAGACTCCATCTATAAAATCATTTACTGAGAAAGGATCTCCGGGTAGATAGATATGCGCTGTTACAATATCTCCTACATCATATTCCATCTCAGTTCTTTTTAACTGATCAAATTTCAAAACTTTACCCATACTAACTAAAAAAGCAAAAGCTAAAGACTGACAAATTTTATCCCTTTGAGCGACAGTTATACTGCTCACTAGGTTATGCTTTAAACGAATTTAAATTAAATATCCTTCAAAAACCAGTGATAGCGTGCTAATTTGGCTTGAGGTAAGGAATGATTACTCAGCTTTCAAGCTCTCTGATTTTGCGTAGCCTCAACTCTAATCTTACTGGGATACAAGACCTCTATCTCCTCATTAGAGGTTTTAAGATACAGTTTATTGGCTTTTTCGATCAAAATTCCAGTCAAAGAACAAGATAAGTCTTTATAGAAGAATACTTTAACAGGAATACCACTTCCAACATAGCTTATCCAATTTGGAATATTTTCTTTTTTTATCAATTGCCGCATATACTTGTGCAAAAAATCTGATGAGCGTAACCTATTCGTTTTCAACACATTTGACAAAATCTGCAATTGCAGATTTTGTCAAATGGAGTGTTGCATTAACTTTATAGAAGGTGACTGGCATTCTTCTTGAGAATATAGATCTAAGACCTGAAAACTTGGCGGCTGATGTTTAAATACAGTACAGTGAATAGGTCCGTTATAGAACTGGTTGTTGGTTTTAAAAAGTGTATAATATTTCAGCTATGAAAATATTTGGGGAGTGGAGTGGAAAAACAGCTTTTGTGCTTTTGAGCGCAGGCTTTACCTATGTGCTTGCCATGGGTTTTCTCCCCCTATGGACTGTGTGGGGGTATTTTGCTTTGGTTTTAGCCTATATGCTGTTTGCCAAGCCCTTACAAAAGGCTTTAGAGGTCTTTATCCTTTGCGTCCCATTTCTATTTGTCTTACCCAACTCCTACAGTGGAAGCCTATCTATGTGGCGGCTACTAGTAATAGCTCTATTTCTAAAGGCTTTTCTACCTTCTATTGCACATTTTGCCATAAATAAAAGATTTTGGCAAGACCCCAAAACCCCTTGTATTTTATGGAAAAAATGTAGCGGTTACATAAAATCTTTAGAGCCATACGAAAAGCTTTTCTGGGTATTTATGCTAGTAGCTTTAGCTTCGCTAGCTACAGCCAGGTTTCCTTTTGTTGGTTTAGGGCAGATAGTATATCTATTAAACGCAAGTTTGATATACCCAGTGACTGTGGCAGTTTTAAAAAAAGGTGGAGAGCTAAAAAGGCTTGTTAGTGTCCTAGCGTTTTCCGCTGGGTCCATAGTTGCCATAGGATTTTTACAGCTAGCGTTGTCCATAGTTTTCCCTTTTTATACTTTTTGGCAATTTTGGGCTTCACAAGTAGCGCCTCTGTTTTACGGTAGAGAATTTGCGGATGTACTTGTTTACTCAAACTCTTGGTTTACGAAGAGTGGGGGTATAGAAAGTTTGCGGATGTTTAGCATTATGCCTTCCAGCCATGCTTTTGCTATGGTGGGGGTTTTTGTCTTAGCTTTTTTAACTCCAGTTTTAGCACTTCGTTTGAAAAGGAAAAAAATCTTCCCCATCACCAAAGAGCGGTATGTGACAGGGAAGCCTTTGCTGGAAAGTTCAAAAGAGTTTTGGTCAGGCAGGATGCCGGTTTGGTATGGTTTGCGTTTTGCTGGACTTTCCGTTGTGCTTTCCGGCACGCGTGGAGTATGGGTAGGCATGCTCGTCCCGTTTTTTGCAAGCCTCTTGCTGTGGGCAAAAAAAGTGTTTCCAAGTTTTGCCAAGCTTTGGGTCATGGTCATGTCGCTGATAATCTTGTTTTTTGTTTTATCTCCCTTGATCAACAGTGGTCTAAACTACTTAAGAGTCGTGAGGCTGCGTGAGAATTTTTTGGACAGGGCAGCTAGTATCTATGACTTAGACGAACAGTCCAATGTCGGGAGGATCTTGATCTGGAAAGAAACCCTAGGGTTTACTTTAGATCACCCTTTTGGGGTAGGGTATGGTAACTTCATCGCAACGCTTACAGACGAAAATGGAAAATATGAGCAGGCGGCAGGCGAAAAAAACAAGCGTTACAACTTGCCCCAAAGGTATGTGACGGCTCACAGTTTGTATTTGCAGCTGTTAACAGAGCTGTCGCTACTAGGAGTGCTAGTGTTTTTGGGTTTATGGGTTTTGTATTTCAAACGGGTTTGGGCATTTTTGATGGAACATAAGGACCACCATCCATACGAGACGCTGCTGGTGTTTAGTATAAGTATTTGCATGCTTTGGTTTTTGGCCTACAGCGTATTTGACCTGACCTGGCTTAATGATAAGATATTGCTGTACACGTTTGTTAGTATGGGGGTTGTGAAGGCAGTTATGCAAAAGCAATCAAATAGCGAACATAAAGTAGTAACAGTGGTAAAGTAATAGAGTAGTACGCAGAGAACATTTTCCGCCAGAGGCGGACCCGCCTACGGCGGGGACAATTGACCCTTGACTTATTTAGAGGCGAGGCTTGCCCGCCCAGTAGAAATACAATTCTGTCATTCTAAGCTCTTACCTCTTCTGTCATTCCAGCCAACGAGCTGGAATCCAGGTCGTAATTTCTGGATCCTGAATTGAATTCAGGATGACTGAGGGGAAGTGGTGTTTGTACTTTTTCTGTCATTCCAGCCAAGAGGTGCCTGTCCGCTTTTGGCGGAGAATCCAGGTCGTAATTTCTGGATCCTGAATTGCCCTCCATCGGTGGGCAGGAATCAGGATGACGGACAAGGGCCTGACCCGTACCCCATATACTAGACACATTGTCTCTTCCTGCTAGACTAATAAAAA
>CAYYEK010000094.1:0-3553 GCA_964470855.1 uncultured Candidatus Saccharibacteria bacterium | reverse complement strand
TAAAGCCTCCTTAACTTTAGACATCACCCCTTCGTGAGGTACAACCAAAGTAACCGTTGCTTTTGCTTTGCCAATCTGCTTTTGGAATTCTAACTGCACTCCAGTAAGGACGCGCAGATGCTCTTGGGCAAACCTAACTCCGCCGATTATCGCCTCTTCAGGCACCAGGCTGGCACCAGCCTCTACCATCATTATAAAATCCCCACTTCCTGAAACCACCAGATCAAGTGCTGACTCTCCTATTTGTGTGGCCGTAGGATTAACAACATACTGGCCATTAACCATACCCACACGCACAGCCGCGACCGGACCCTGAAAAGGTATGTCGGAAACAGTCAAAGCCATACTTGCAGCATTGACCGCAAGCATATCTGGATCGTGATCTCCATCTACGCTCAAAATAGTTGCCACCACTTGCACGTCGTTACGCATACCTTCAGGAAAAAGCGGACGCAACGTGCGGTCTATGACCCGCCCGCGCAAGATAGCCTCATCACTTGCCCTACCTTCGCGCTTTACCCAACGGCTACCCTTGATCTTTCCAGCCGCATAAAGCCTCTCTTCATAGTCAACCAAAAGCGGGAAATAATTCATCCCCTCTCGCACGGTATCGCTCATCACTGCTGTAGCCAAAACCACGGTGTCACCTTGACGTGCGAGCACTGCGGCATTGGCCTGCTGGGCAAGCCTACCCACTTCAAAACTGATAGCATCGCTACCCACTTGGCACGATATAGTCTTTTTCTCCATACTTCTCCTTTGTGCCTTTGGTAGCCAGATCTACGATGACGAACTTATAAAGTTAATACTGTTCGTTCTCTCGCTTCATCTGTCCGCCAAAAGCGTATTAAAATTGTTTTAATTTTTCAAAACCGGCTCAAGACCCGAAAACTGATAGTGGATCTTGAGCCGGACTCTACTTTACTCTTCCAAAGTTTCGTCTAATGGGATTACTTGCTCTTCTTCTTCAGACTGCATAAGAGCTTTCATCGCGTTCTTTCCAAGCCCTTGTTTGCTTGGTGCTGGAGTGGAAACCTTAAGTTTCAACTTTGCTACCAACTTCTCAAAACGCTTCTGATCTTCTTGCCGCAGATATCGCAAAAGTCTTCTGCGATTACCCACCATTTTTAACAAACCTCTTCTGGAATGGTTATCCTTACGGTGCACCTTCAAATGCGCGCTCACCAGCTCTATCTCCTTGGTCAGTATGGCAATCTGCACTTCAGGGCTACCGGTATCGTCTTTGTGGACGCGATATTTTTTGATGATGGCGTCCTTGTCTTGTTTAGAAAGCATTCTTTCCTTTCTGCCCCTTACATATAGGAGCGGAGTCCGCACGATGCAGGAAGCTTCTTTCCCACCCGTGGTACTAAACTTAATGTATGAAGATTATAACAAAAACACCCCTAACTTGGCAAGCGCTCATAAATGTAGAACATTGCATCAAAAATTTAGAATCTAGCGACAGCTTCAACCTGAAAAGCCAGAAGCTTTCAGCTGCAAGCTTAAAACTAGAACCTAGCACCTGAACTATTGCTATACTACTTATATGCCTGAAACAAGAGAAAAAACCAAAATTGAAAAATACATCCAAGACTTTTTAGATTACTGCGAGATTGAGCGCAATAAAAGCCTTAAAACCGTAGAAAACTACCAACATTATCTAAAAAGATTTGCTGATTTTACCAAGTCCTCTGGTTGCTCCAGGCCGGAAGATATAGACCTAGAACTCATAAGAAAATTTAGGATCTACCTTAACCGCTGGCAGGACCCGCAAACAGGCAAACCTTTAAAAACCATCACGCAAAGCTACCATGTCATAGCAGTAAGAGCGTTTTTAAAATTCCTAGCCAAGCGTGATGTGGACACTTTAGCTCCGGAAAAAATTGAGCTGGCAAAAAATCCCAGCCGAGAAGTGGAAGCCCTGGATAACGAAGAACTGGACAGGTTGCTTAAAGCCGCTATGCAAGAAGAAGGTGAACTCCAGAGACTTCGAGACATTGCCATCCTGCACACACTGTTTTCGTCTGGAATCCGTATCTCCGAGCTGGTCCAACTGTCTATAAAAGGAGTTAACTTAGATCGAGGCGAGTTTACTGTGCGAGGAAAGGGTGACAAGCTGCGGCTCGCCTTCCTTTCAGAAGAGGCAGTTTCAGCTATCCGTGAATACCTAAAAAAACGACACGACAACCATCCGGCCTTGTTTATCTCACACGCTAAAAATGCAAGCCTTGATGCTGAGATTTCTGCGCAAGGAAAGAAAAAAAGCCAGCATGAAGCGCTTGGCTTAACTTCAAGAAGCGTGCAACGGATGGTGCAAAAGTACTCTGCGCTGGCTGGGATAGCAAAAAAAGTCACCCCTCATACCTTGAGGCATTCGTTTGCTACGGATCTGTTGCGCAACGGAGCTGACATCCGCAGCGTGCAAACCATGCTCGGTCATGCTAGTATCACCACCACCCAAGTTTACACCCATGTGACCAACGAGCAGCTACGAGAAGTGCATAAAAAATTCCACGACAAGAAGTAGAAAAATAACACAACACTCCACAAGAACACTGTGGAGTGCTGTTATATATATGTATTACGCATAAAACCCGGTTAATACCACCTATTGTCCTTCATCATGCTGGCAGCAGCCTGCACTGCGGCGTTTTTTTGATACTCTTCCTGCAACTCGGGTGTGAGTTCCACTAAAGGCTCTTCACACGCTTGACACAAGTTTTGATTATGCCAAGTAAAGCTGCAGTACGGACAGACGAAGATGCGATCTTGCACATTGATCACCCCCCTTTGAAAGGATGCCCGGCATAATGCACTGCTCCCGGCCCTTTCCCTGTCATCTTCTGTATACCCCCCTTTCCACTTCACTGTCAAATACATATCTCACAATAAAACCAGGGCCTACGCATTTGGCCGAGATCGAGGCAAAATACGAGGATTATTTGGGAAGCTATGTAACTACTACGGTGAAAATAACCGCAGTATTAAAACGTCAAAGATCGTTCAAAAGCTGTTTTCATAGAAATTTTTAATGTATAAAAGTTGCGGTGCGTATGCCCTGAAAACAACAAACCGCTAACTATGTTGTAGTTAAGCGGTTTGTTACCTGTTGCCGAGTAACAGCATATTCTTTTTTTCCTCTTTAGCCGACCACCGCTCACCTAGAACTGTGGCTCGAGCTGATTAACAGTATTTTGTAATACAGGGCTGTTGCGAAACTCCGATGCTTTTTGGGGAGACAGCTTACAAAGCGGCTCCTCACAGATCGGACATTCCACTGGTGCTTCGCGGGCAAGACCACAGGTCCTGCATACAAATATGTTGCTCCACATATTTTCTTCACCCCCCTTCCGGCAATTTATACGCTTTGCCAAGCGTGCCATCTATTTCAAACATAGAACCAGAAGGGTGCTGTGTCAAGAAAAAAAATTTTTGTGCTTACTTTCAAGAAATAATATTTTGCCTTGAAAAATTATCCTCCTCTTCCCCACACCTTATCCACATACTTCCCTACATCGAACTTGCTTTTTGCTCCACTGTATGACATATA
>CAYYEK010000093.1:0-3613 GCA_964470855.1 uncultured Candidatus Saccharibacteria bacterium | reverse complement strand
TAACTTTGTGGTCGCTTTTTTCCATACCCCAAGCAAAAAGTTTTTTTGGTCGTATGTTTTACGGCGTGCTTACGGGTGCATTTTTCGCGCTAGGCTTTTATACTTACATCGCCTTTCGTATAATGGCGCCTTTGCTTGCAGTATTGGTGTTGTGGCTTGTGTTAGGTAGTATAGGTCAAATGTTTTGGCAGAAGGTCAAGACCTATGCTTTGCCGTCTGTTCTGGGAGTGTTGGCTTTCCTTTTGGTGATCTCCCCTCTTGCGCATTACTTTATAACTCACCCGGGTAGCTTCATAGGTCGAAGTGGGCAGGTTAGCGTGTTTAATCCAGAGCTTAACAAAGGAGATTTGCCTGGTACGGTTTTGGAAGTTTTTCGTTTAAGTATGAAAGCGTATTTTGTTGATGGTGACTTGAATTGGCGGCACAATATCTCAGGCAGACCGTTTTTAACACCTATCATATCTCCCTTTTTCGGGTTAGGGATGTTGCTTGCTATCTGGGCTGCGCTGAAGTATTTTTGGCAACCTAAAAAAAGCTTTGCAAGCCTGCCAGGTTTCGTACTGGTTGGTTGGTTTTTTGCCTTTTTGCTTCCGGTTATAACCACAGCAGAAGGGATTCCCCATGGTTTGAGAAGCATTGGTACTATCCCGGCAGTTTTCATTTTAGCTGCTTATGGCGCTTATACTGCATGGACCTGGGTGTGGAAAATATTAAAGCATGGGACAGATAACCTGTCCTTTATGCAGGCTTTGGTGCAAAAATCAGTACTGGTGTTGGCTGGGCTTTTTATAATAGTACTGCCCTTAGAGACGCATGCGTGGTATTTTGGGTATGCAGCTAACTCCCCTGAAAATTATTATGCTTTCCGTTCGGACTTGACCGCAGTAAGCCGCTACTTGAACAAATATAGCAGCGCCAATGATACTTATCTTGTTTTGGACAAGTTTTCCATACAAACTGTGGATTATCTTACTACCAAGGATCCGAAAACCGCTTGTGATCGCACCCCAGCGTATAGGCCGCAGGATTGCGTGCATGATCCTATAAATATGCCCTATATGCAGGTGGACCCAGAACGGTCTTGGATGGACGAGAAGGCTGTTTATGAAGGCAGGAGGGTATGGGAAGCCGGTTTAAGGCCTGGTTTTCGCGTGGTGTTTACCCAGTCCAGCATTTATGACATAAAAGCATTTAAACAGGCCCACCCCAATACACGGAAAGTTTGGGAAGAGAGAAACAAGTTTGGCCAAGCCGTTTTAGCAGTCTATGAAGTGGAGTAGGGACGAAGGAGGGTAGAAGTAGTAATAGTAGTAGTAAAAGTAGTAGAGTTGTAAAGTAGTAAGAGTAGGGGCGAGGCTTGCCCGCCCAGTTGATTGCGCAGAGTTAACGAGTTAAAAAGTTAACGTGTTATCTGAAGTTAGGGGTTTGTATGCCACACTTGACATTTGACCATTAACAATTGACCCTTAACAGAAAGTAGTAATAGTAGTAAAAGTAGTATAGTTGTAAATGGTTACGAGTTGCTGTAAGTTTATAGCTTTAAGTTGAAGTTTTGACTTTTGGGTTTTGAATTATGAGTTTTGAATTATGAGTTTTCAAACTTGAAATAAATCTGCAATTTGCATTTTGCAATCCAAAATTTGCAATTCTTCATTCGCTATTCTTTATCTTAGTAATAAAACTTTATGACTAAAACAAAAACTTGTTTCTTGCTCGGAGCTGCTATGCTCATAGGGTTAGCGTTTCGCTTTTATAACAACACTGCCATAAGCCTGTGGCACGATGAAGCATTTTCGGTTTTGTTGCTCCGGTATCCTTGGGGTGAGATGTTTTATAGGATAGGTTTAGATGTGCACCCTCCTGCTTACTATGTTTTTTTGCGTCTGTGGAGTTATGCTTTTGGAGACTCTCTGCTTGCTTTAAGGGGTTTTTCAGTGTTGTTTGGACTTCTGGGAGCTTTGATGACTTATCTTATCACAGCTAGACTGACAAAGAGCAAACCTTTTGCTGTGATTGCCGGTCTTTTAGTGCTTCTTAATCCGTTTCAAATCCAATACGCAACCGAGGCTAGGATGTATACTTTTGGAGCCTTTTTAAGCCTCTGGGCCGCCTATCTTCTGATAAAAGCCTTAGACGGGTTATCAAGCGATGAGTCTATGCGGAAGTTGTTTTTACGCTTTTCAGCATTTGGTTTAGTGGCTGGTGCGGCTGCGCTCACGCATTATTATCTTTTATTTACTGTTTTAGCGCTTTGCGGGTATGCTTTTTTATACGCACTTTGGAAACTCTTAAAGATACACCAGTGGAACAAAATGTTGGCTTTGGTATGGGCCTGTGTGTTTATAGGTGGAATTTTTTCTTCGTGGATAGGCTGGTTTTTGTATCAGGTTAAGCAGGTGGGCGCAGGCTATTGGATCCCCCCTCTCAACATATGGAGTATCCCGACAACTTTGTGGCAAATAATGTTCGGGGTTGGGGTAGATATCCAAAAGCTTTCTACGAGAGTAGGGGTTGTGGTGCTCACCGTGGCTGTGTTGTGGATTTTAGTGAGACAGGCATTTTCTTCTTTAAGTCATCGCTGGTTGTTGCTGCTTAGTTTTCTGGCACCGTTTGGTGGTTCGCTTTTGTTCGCCTTGATGGCAAAATTAAAAGGCAGTGAGACTTCGGTATTTTTGGTTAGATACTTTTTGTTTGCTTCTGGTTTTTTAGCCGTTATCCTAGCAAGTTACTTTGCCGGTTGGAAAAGAAAAATATTTGCATACGCAGTGGCTTGCCTGTTGTTGGTACTAAATGTGTATATATTTGTTGAGAATCAAAGAGACCTTTGGTCTGAACCCAGGCCTGGTATGGCTGCCTTAACGCAAGTTTTGGTAGACAACGCCAAACAAAAAGACCTGATCTTGTCAGCTTCAAGTTTTGAGTATTTTAACCTTAAATACTATTTAGCCCAAAAAGTATCTCCTTTTTACAGTAATGCTACTAATGCAACTCTGCCTGCAAAAGTAACAGATGGTTTAGTTAGGTGCGAAATTGATTGCTTGGTGTTTTCCAAAACGCAGAGACCAAAACTGTACTCTGGAGGAAAAACATCTATCAAACAGATGTCGCATTTTGAAGGTACTGCTATCTTAACAGACTCGGATTTGTTTCCCGACTTTCTTTCAGTCCCAAACACCTCAACTGTATGGGTTGTATGGACTAACGGTTTTGGGGGCAGCAAGCCCACAGTTCCTGGTAACTGGGTTGAAGTTGAAGAGCACGGTTTTGCCGAGGTAAGGCCGTACTTAGGTACTTGGGTAGTACTTACCAAATATCAGGTAGGTTACCAACAAGTAGAGCAGTAAAAACGTGACTTCTCTATAAACTAAAAAGCCGTAGGATGACTACAGCTCGTATTTAGTCTGTAGGAATTACGATTTTTTGAAGACTAAGTTTGTGTAGAGCCTAATTTTGGGCGCTATGTGATCACTCTTGTGCAACCCTGGACCATCCCGTTTTACTGTAGTCTATATAATACACTACTGATTGCTCCGAAAATTTGATCAAAATCCTAGAGTCTTCTTGGTCAAACGAATATGTATTTGCTGCTTCAGAGATAAGCTGTGCCCGCGTA
>CAYYEK010000092.1:0-3640 GCA_964470855.1 uncultured Candidatus Saccharibacteria bacterium | reverse complement strand
ACTGACTTCCTCCCCGAGCTTACGCTCGGGGTTTCAAGTAAGGAATAGTATGAAACCAACTCAGCATCCTCTCCACGTCCAGCTTTAAGCCCCCCTGGTATTATGAATATTATGCACATGATTTCGCATTGCATACAGATTGGAGTCACCTTCTTCTGTAAAGAAGGGTAGATTATAATCACAATCTGTGCAAATATATATTTTTTCTGCAATATTATCGATAATATGTTCGTCAACACCACCAAACTCATTACCTGCCTGTCTAATGCTGTCATGCAGTAAACTCTGATCTCTTTCACTTCTTTTTGAACTCATATACCCAAAATATTAATTGGATACATTCTACTTAAGAGAGAGAGAGAGAACGCAAGGACGGCCAAAAAGGCTGTTTTACACGCCCACAACCCAAAATATGCAATTCTACAATACTATATAGTACTGTAGTATTGTAGAAGTTTGGAAATTTATGTGACAAGCCCCACGAATGCAAACACTACCATACTCTGTAGTATGGTAGTGTTTGTTGGAAGAGTTATTTAACAATTTTAAGCAGCACAAAATATACACGAACTTTGGTAAAATCCTTCGAGAAAATCCTATTTGCTAGCTCCACTTTCCATTTTCTTAGAGCAGGCAGAGAATTATATAAGTCTTCCAGATAGTCCCCTTGCTTTTCTGGGGAGTTTATATCCAAATAATATGTCCCACTATTTTCCAAGCGAGCAATTGTAGCATTTTTAGGAGCTCTCAGCACCTCTCTTCTAACTTTCTCTCCCATCACTTTCTCTAAACAAACCTAAACCTCCCTAAACTCCTCAAGCATCCTATCAAAATAGTCATACTGCACAGAGGTGCGGATTTTTTGCATCAAATTCAAATAAAAGCGCAGATTGTGCATTGTAGCAAGACGGATGCCCAAAGGCTCTTCTGAAGTAAACAAGTGGCGGACATAGGCCTTGGTATGGTTCAAGCAGGCATAACAGTTACAAGTGTTATCTATGGGTGTAAAATCCTCTTTAAACTTTTCCAAACGAATATCTATAGTACTATATCCCTCTTGGGTCCCACCACTTACACTTGACATTTGACCGTTGACAGCCACATAAAGACGGCCGTGACGCGCTTCCCGAGTTGGGATCACACAATCAAATGTATCGCATCCCCTGCTTACTGCTTGCACTATATCAAACGGTGTTCCCACACCAAGCAGGTGTTTAGGTGCATTTTCCGGCAAGTACGGTGTGGCAAAATTTACTGCCCTCATCATTTCTTCATGAGGCTCCCCGACTGCTACTCCGCCGATGGCAAACCCTAGAAAGCCCAGCTCCACCATATCTTGAGCAGATTTTTTTCTTAGGTCTTCAAAGCTTGCGCCTTGGACTATCCCCCAAAGCTTCTGTCCGGGATTTACCGGATCTCCATCGGTCACGATCTTCTTATGCTCTGCTAAGGCACGCTCCGCCCACCTTCTGGTTAGCTCTATGGACTCTAAAGAGCGCTTATGTTCAAATGGATACCCGGGAAAATCATCCAAAATGAGCGCTATGTCGCTGCCGAGGTTGGCTTGGATATCCACTGACTTTTCCGGAGACAACACCTCCTGCTTACCATCCAGATCAAACTGAAACAACACCCCCACCTCCATCACCTTACGCATCTTGGCTAACGAGTAGACCTGGAATCCACCCGAGTCGGTAAAAATCGGCCCTTTCCAGTTCATAAATTTATGCAACCCCCCAGCTTTGTAGATAAGCCCATCACCCGGCCTTTGCCAGAGGTGGTAGGTATTTGCTAACACCATAGAAGCGCCCCAAAACTTCAGTTCCTCGCTAGTCACGGTTTTAACGCTGGCTTTAGTGCCTATAGGCAAAAACTGGGGCGTCTCCACATCGCCATGCGCGGTATGGATCACCCCAATCCTTGCTTTGCTTTTCGCATCCTTTTTTTTAATCTCAAAATAATCCATCTTTTAATCAGCTTCTAGCTTTTAGCTTATAGGTACTAGCTGTTAGCTTCCAGGTGATGAACATAAACTTCAAGGTCCTTGCCTAGACCCGACCTTATAAGTGAGGCCGGACTTTTTTCATAATCCCCTCACCCTGCCCTCTCCCAGCGGGAGAGGGTTTTTTTGCCCTTAGCTTTAGTATATTCGTAAGTTTCGTACTTCGTAGCAAGCTTTACAAAAGCTTTAAAGCTCAAACTCTTCTGCTGGGGTGCCATCATCTGTTTTGATGAAGCGTGGCTGACCCGAGTTGCTCTGGCCACGACCATCTCGACCGCTAGAGTGTCCTCCTCTACTGCCACCCCTATCACCCCTGTCTGGTCTGTGTGGTCCGCGGCCGTTAGGATTCCAATCAAAGCCTCTACGTCCTCGATCCGCACCAGCACCAGCACCAGCAGCGCCTCCCGGAGCCGGAGCAGCGTATGGTTTGTGGGTAAGATTAATCCTACCTTGGTCATCTATCTCGCTAACCTGCACTTTCAAAGTGTCGCCTACTTTCACTACATCTTCCACACGATTGACTCGATAGTTAGCCAGTTGCGAGATGTGTACTAACCCTTCTTTGCCGGGCAAAACTTCCACAAACGCTCCGAAATCCATAAGCCGGGTTACCTTGCCATCAAACACTTCACCTGCTTCTACCTCACGAGTTAGATCTTGGATCCACTTCACTGCTTTTGCTGCGGCATCCGCGTCAGTAGACACCACCATCACAAGACCAGAGTCGTCTATGTCGATCTTCACACCAGTAGCGGCGATGATGGCATTGATAGTCTTACCACCACTCCCGATCACATCGCGGATCTTGTCCGGCTTGATCATAAAACTTGTGATACGCGGTGCGTACTGAGACAAATTGGGCCTAGGTGAAGGCAGAGCTTCTTTCATTTTGGAGATGATATGCATCCTACCCGGCTTGGCCTGCTCTAAAGCTTTTTCTAGAATTTCAGGGGTCAATCCTTTTACTTTTATATCAAGCTGTAATGCGGAGATACCAGTTTCACTACCCGCCACCTTGAAGTCCATATGTCCATTAAAGTCTTCTATGCCGGCTATGTCAGTCAAAACTTTAAAATGTTCCGGGTTCCCCTCGTCCATGACTAAACCCATAGCTACACCACCTATGATGTCTTTTACTGGAACACCAGCATCCATCAAGGCCAAAGACGAACCGCAGGTGGAAGCCATAGAAGTAGAACCATTGGAAGACATAGTTTCACTCACCAGTCGCATCGTGTAAGGAAAAGCCTCCTGATCCGGCAACGACACTTCTACCGCTCGTTCGGCTAATGCCCCATGCCCCACTTCACGCCTACCTGGACCACGGATGGGACTCACTTCACCAGTAGAAAACCCAGCCATATTGTAGTGGTGTATATATCGCTTAGGTGTACCATCTACCGGGTCATCTATGCCATCTAAGATCTGTTCATCACCCTTGCTTCCTAAAGTGACAACAGTAAGCACTTGCGTTTCCCCACGGGTAAACAAAGCGCTACCGTGCGTCCTAGGCAGTACTCCCACTTCACAAATGATGTTCCTAGTTTCATTAAGTTTTCTACCATCCACTCTTCGCTCGTGTTCCAAAATCTGTTTTTGCTGGTATTTTTTCAATATCTTGTCCACACACTCTGAAAC
>CAYYEK010000091.1:0-3752 GCA_964470855.1 uncultured Candidatus Saccharibacteria bacterium | reverse complement strand
CATTAACACCGGCTATAGAGAAGATACAAGTTGTCTAAAAAATGGGTACTTGACAATTCGTGCTATTAGTGTATTAGTGCAATATTCAAAATTCAAAATTCTTACTTCTAGATTCGTGTGATTCATGCTATTAGTGTATTAGTGCAATATACTTAATTCAAAATTCTTACTTCTAGATTCGTGCAATTCGTGCTATCCTTCGACTTAGCTCAGGACAGGTTAGTGTATTAGTGCAATATACTTAATTCTTGCTTCTTAATTCTTCATTCATCCCCCACCATATGGACCTCACAAACAAACTAGAAAGTCTACTTTTCGTAGCAAGTAAACCCCTGAACACCGCGCAACTTGCAAAATTTACAGACACTTCAGAAGATGCGGTTAGGACTGCGCTAAAAAATTTAAGCATACAAAGACTGAACTCTGGGATAGTAGTGTTGGAGATGAACGACTCATGGCAATTGGCCACCAATCCGGACAATGTAGAGCTGGTAAAAACTTTTCTAAATTCAGATTTACGGGAAAACCTCACTGACGCAACACTTGAAGTTCTGGCCATCATCGCCTACCGCCAACCAATTTCTAAAGTTGAAATTGAGTCTATCCGCGGTGTTAACTCCCAGTACTCATTGCGCCAACTTTTGATGCGCGGACTTGTAGAAAAAACTAGCGGTGACGGCAGAAGCACGCATTATCGCTTAACCACAGAATTCCTCCAGCACATGGGTTTACAAGCAGTAGAACAGCTTCCCGAATTTCAAGCCTTTCAAGACAAGTTGAAACTACCGGAAAGAGAAGTGCCGACAGTAGAAAACAATGCCGAAAACTCACCAGACAATTTATAAACCACAAAATAAAGGGGTAAAAAAGTCACTGGACTCCATAACAAGCAGCCCCTTCTACCCGGCTGTTTTAAGTAAACCCAAAGTCTTTATCAAAGTAAAAGTACTTGCATCTGACCCTCGAGAAACAGCGGTACACCTTACCCAGCATGCCAAGCAAAACAAAACTAGCAAATGGATAAGGATCACTTCAACTAGTGGATTGCTTTTTTTAGCATTCCTTGCTGGCATGTTTATGATGAATAGCACTCGGCAAAGTCAGGCGGAAGATAAACCTAGTGAAGCGCAAACAGTATTTTTTCAAGATAATATAGTCCAAGTATTTGATGATGCACAGCTAGGACCACTACAAGGGCAATCCCAATCTCAAAACCTACTGACTATGAGCCTGTCGCAAATAGAGCGACACTTGGCCGCAAAGCAATCTTTTGACCCGGAAGAGCAGAAAATAAAACGAAGGGCGGACTTCTTAAAAATCTACTTAAAAAGCAAAAAGTCGCCGCTTGTGGAATACGCGGAAACTATAGCAAAACTCAAGCACTGGAAACTGGTGCTTGCCATCTCTAACTCCGAAAGTTCACTCGGAAAAAAATGCGCAGACAACAACTGCAGCGGCATTGGCGTTGAGCCAGGACATACGCTCTGGCGAAAATACAAAGACAAGGGAGAGTGGGCAAAAGATCTAGACCGACTTATAGAAAAAAGGTACAAAGACTGGACCCTTGAAGAGATGAACGGTGTTTATAACTATCCCGGAAGCAGCAATTGGGTACTGGCTGCAAGCCAGATCTTAGAGGACCTAAAAGGTGTGGAATAGTTTTAAAACTAAAGGGAATTGCAAATTTAAAATTGCAGATTGGATCCCAAAATGGGCACCATTTTTCAAGACCCGAATGGTGCCCATTACAGAAGTTAATTGTTAAATGTCCCCCGCCTCGAGCGGGGTCCCGCCAGAGGCGGGAAAAACTTCAACTGTAAACTTTGAACTTTTTGAAAATTTGATATTTGGATTTGTTTAGAGTTTAGATATTAGTATTTAGAGCTTCTGTTGATTTCCTCTGTCAACTGTTAAATGTCAAAAGTAAATGGTCCCCGCCATAGGCGGATCCGCCTCTGCCGGAAATCGTTAATTGTTTCATTCGTATATTCGTACTATTAGTATTTCGTAGGGGTTAGCCAAGTGTTAAATGTTTTCCACTACTCGCGACTATCGAGTGGTTAACTATCGACTCGCAACTAGCTGACTGGTTGACTCGCGACTATTTTACTCGTTACTACTCCGGCAACCTTTGATACGACTCCACGGGACTGCTAGGCACTTCCCTAGGTAGCTCATTTTTTGTGCACCCAGCTGCTATGAAAGAAATAGTTATAAAAAATATCAGTATCAGTTTTGTATTTTTCATGCCTATATTTTACCACTGAACACGCATCCCCCAAAAATATTTACATGCTTAAGCCTTATCCGGCATACACAGTTCAAGACTCTTTGGCCACTAAGTAACCCTAAAAAGACTTCTCTTGTTCGACCGAGTTTATTTTATTGAAAGATTGTATTTTACTGGTACCCTATGCCTCTTGAGTCATCCTGTTGCCTGCCCGCCTATGGCGGGAAAATCTGGATCCAGATTTCTGATGATGTTGGATTCTCCGCCAAAGGCGGACAGGCACCTCTTGGCTGGAATGACAGATAAAGTGGCGGGAATGACAGAAAGTCAAAGAATTTAAAAAAGTAAAGCACAGCAAAAAAAGATCGCTAATATGGTAATCAAATATAATCAAAAAAATAAGGCCGAGAGACAAAAACGTTGTCTCTCGGCTATGTTGTCGGTCAGCATGTACGTGGTCGATTGAGCTCCCACGTTCCATCCTTTCGTTGAGTGATCACTACTTGATCACCCACGCTGAGGCACTCAATCCCCATCCCTTGTCCCTTTATATAAATTCTCCAGGTTCCCCCCTCCTGTTGGAGGAGAGCTCTGGGTGGGTAGTGCGAACTCTGAGGGTCAACCCGCAGGACCCTCATCACAAACTCACCCCCACCACCAGCCTCTATTGGTGGAGGAGTCGCCATCGCCCTGACGGTGACCGCAGCGATGATTATTATGGTCAAAAAAATTTTCTTCATCTTTCCTCCTTCTGACTTTTAGCCTTTGTGTGCAGAACTTGCCGATACAACGTTCTGCTTTTTACGGCTCACTGACTAAGCAGTCAGAAGGAGGCTTGCTAGTTCAAATAGTAAGACTCCTCCTGACTACTAAGATATACTTGTTTCATTAATAATTGAGAAGATTATAGTATATATATAATCTTCTGTCAAGTATTATGCTAAAAGGACTTTTGTCATTTCGTAATGTATTGGCTTTACTGAATTGCGACATTAGCTATAGTAAGTCATAATCCACTCAGGAACTACATTCAACCAGATCAGGACAGGTGGAGGTATTTCGCCTCCCTAGATACCAAGAAAATTGCCCCAATGATGAGGCAATTTTCTTGGTAGCGGTACGGAGAATCGAACTCCGGTTTGGTGGATGAGAACCACCTGTCCTAACCACTAGACGATACCGCCATAATAAACTCTTGCTTTGCTTGATAACTTTTTTTCAAACGTATTTCATACTTCCTTGCTTCAGTTTTACTAGTGAACTCTTTATATCCAATTAACTCGTAAGGTATAAACGCTTTAATGGATTTAGTTTTACCAGAATTATGCTGCTTAAGCCTGTTTTGGACATCGCGAGTCATCCCAATGTAGTTTTGACCGTTTACACTACTTTGTAGCAAATACACATACCACCTAGGTTGCTGGTTAGATTGGATGCCCGCCAGAGGCGGGTCCGCCTGTGGCGGTAGAACCACCTGTCCTAACCACTAGACGATACCGCCATGGTAAACTTACAAAAATTC
>CAYYEK010000090.1:0-3781 GCA_964470855.1 uncultured Candidatus Saccharibacteria bacterium | reverse complement strand
ATAACTTCCATAAAACTCTGCTAAATCCTTAAGTACTTCCTGATTGCCAATGTGCTTGAAAAGATACTCAGCACTACGGCAAGGATAAACAACACCAGGCTTATAAAGCCCAAGTTGAGCCAACCCGAAGAGGCGATCTCCTGACTTCCCACCAACAGACTTACTTGTGGTAAAATTTTCTGCAAAATATATGCAGTAAACGCAGTAGTCACCACTGTGGCCGATATAGAATACAAAATTGCTTCCACCAAGAACGGACCTCTTATATACCAGTTTGTAGCACCTACCAGCCGCATGATCTCAACTTCTTCCCTGCGATTATAGATGGTCAAAGTGATAGTGTTGAATATAACCAAAACCGCTATAGCGGAAAATATGATAGCCAACACCACTCCAAATCTAATGATCAGATCTAAGATCCGACCCAGACGATCTATCAGAACGCGATTGTCTTCAAAATTTACCTTGCTGATGATATCACGATTTGGACTTTTGTTAATTTCGTCGGATATCTGAGGATAGTCTGCTATATTTAAGGCTTTAACCTGTATAGTTGCTGGCAAAGGATTATCTGTCAGTTCCGCTAGGGAGTCCAGTATCATCTGATCTTGTGCGTGTATGGCTTTGAAATTTTCCAGCGCCTGACTCGCAGAAACATAGGTGATAGCACTAATTTTGGGATTGGCTTCTAATTCTTTTTTAAGCAGATCTATTTTCGCCTCTGGGACACCTGGGTTTAGATACACACTTATATCAACCCTATCCTTAATCGCATTGACTGAGTAAGCGGTTAGAGAAAAAAGGCCTGACAAAACCGAGATGATAACCAAAGTGATCACCATCACAGAGGTGGCTGCTAGCGACAGCCACTTATTGCGCCAAAAATTCGTAAATCCGGTTTTCCAAACTCGTAAAAAAGTTGTTAAATCCATATTCCTCTTATTTGTTACAGCCTATACTTTCCCCTCTCCTGCTCTAAAACGATCCTACCACCCTCTAAAGTGATAACACGTTTCTTTATTTTATTTACCAAATCCGCAGCGTGGGTAGCCAAGATGACTGTGGTACCCAACTGATTAATTTTTAAGAGCAAATCTAAAACTTCCGCTGCGTTAACTTCGTCTAGGTTGCCGGTTGGCTCGTCGGCCATAAGCAAAGAAGGTCTATGAGACAAGCTGCGCGCTATGGCAATTCGCTGCCTCTCACCACCGGACATCTGGTGTGGATAACTATCTTTTTTATGCAAAAGTCCAACCAGCTCCAAGATCTTCGGCACTTCTCTAGCGATCCTTTCGTATTTATGTCCGTTGACCTCCATGGCAAAAGCCACATTTTCAAAAGCAGTCCGTTTAGGCAAAAGCTTGATATCCTGGAAAACCATCCCAATCTTCCGCCTCAAATAAGGCAAGTCTTTCTGTCTAATGCTTGCAATATCTATGTCGTCTATCAGTACCTGTCCTTCATCGGGACGCTCTTCTCCAGTAATTAACTTTAAAAGAGTGGACTTTCCTGCTCCGGAAAGACCCACTATGGAGACAAACTCACCATGCTTGATTTCAAGATCTACCTTGGCAACAGCTTTGGTGTTATTGTAGTATTTAGAAACTTGTATAAACCTGATCATACCTTTAGTAGTATACTATAGTTTTTTACTATTGTCACAGACCCCAGTGGCCTACGCATGCGGGCTGTACGAGAAAAAATGCGAGAGTTTTTTGAGGGCGTAGAACTACTGCGGTGAAAATTAACCTGGCAACAAAACGCAAATAGCAATCCAAAAGCTGTTTTGCTTAAATTAAATCTCCGTCACTTAAGTGGTCCGTATGCCCACCAGCTTTAATGCTTTCATATTCTAGATAGCTTTCTATAAACTCGTCCAGTTGACCGTCTAGAACAGCTTCCGGATCAGAACTTTCCAGACCTGTCCGATGATCTTTAACAAGCTTATAAGGATGGAGTACATAACTGCGAATTTGGTTGCCCCATTCTGCAGACTTAAACTCTCCCCTAGCTTCCAGTTTTTCTTTTTTTAACTGCTCATCGGCCAAAAGCTGGAGTTTAGCCGCCAGAATCCTTAAGGCTGTTTCTTTATTCTGATGCTGGCTCCGTTCATTTTGGATACTAACTTTAAGGCCGGTAGGTAAATGCGTGACACGGATCGCCGAATAAGTGGTGTTGACACTTTGACCGCCGTGACCGGAAGAAGTATTCGCCTCAATCTTCAAATCCTTCGGATCTAGCAAGACGCTTTCTGTTTCTTCCAATTTTGGAAAAACTTCCACCAAAGCAAAACTGGTCTCTCTAGTATGAGCTGGATTAAACGGGCTTAAGCGGACCAATCTGTGCACACCAGCTTCGGCTTTCAGTAAACCATACGCGTACTCCCCTTTTACTTCCAGCAAGACAGATTTTATCCCGGCTTCGCTTCCCCTGGACACTTCAAGTGTGGTTACCTTAAAACCTTTTTTTTCAAAATATCGAAAATACATCCGGTTTAACATCTCTGACCAGTCTTGCGCGTCCGTCCCCCCTGCTCCGGCATGGATTGCAAATACCGCCTCATGGTCGTCATACTTTCCAGACAGCAAAGCGTTCACACGACACTTTTCGTACAATCCAGAAAGCCGCCTGACCTCGTCTGCTAAAAATCTCTCGCTTTGACTGTCAAAGTTTTCCTCAGAAAGCAAGCTTGTAGCTGAAGCTAAGTCCTGATTTAATGTATCCCAGGTTGTGATCTGCCTTTGTAATTCAGCGGCTGCTTTAGCTACGGCTTGGGCTTGTTGCTGCTGATCCCAAAAATGCTCCTCCTGCATCTGATCTTGCATCTCGGAAAGCCTCTGCCTTTTTTGGGGCAGGTTTAAACTTTGTTCAGTGGACTGCATTTTAAAAGCGAGCTTTTCCAGTTCGTTTTTTATTTCTGTTTGATTCATAACGTAGTTTTCTTAACGCAAGCGCTTGCCTAACACCACTCGCCTAACCAGCTCCCAGGATTTATTGTGAATAGAAACATCCGGCAAGAGCAACCCGTCCTGATGTCCTGGAACTATCTTGATCTTAGGAAGCAGTTTTGAGGCCTCTAAAAATCTTTCCCGCAAAAGTGTGAATTCAGGTAATTGGCGAGGATCAAAACCAGCCGGTACCGGTGGACGATCCGAAATCGTGACATGCTCCGGAAGGATATCTATATATAAAGTTAAGTCCGGTCTGGGCAACGCTAAGTCGGTATGTTCAAACTCATCAAGGAACCTGTAAAGCGCAATGCGGTCAACAGAGTCTTCAAGCGCTGAAGCAAAAAATGCCATAGAGGCCAAACTACCGTTGTTTAACAATGTCGCCTGCGATACCTCTTCTTGGCCGTCATTTTGCATAAGGCCGGACAGAGAAAGAGCTCTCTCTAAAATCGACAACACTGCGTTTACCTTTTGAGTGGGGTGCTGTTTTTTCAACTGTATTAGAATTGGCCGCAACGCAGCCACTGACTGCTCGCTTGGGAGCAGTACGACCTTGGTCTCTACACCTTGAGCGACCAACTCTTTTTGCAAAGAATGTAACAGTGGTGTACACAAATCCGCGTGCAGTGATTCTACCGCTAGTAGAAAATGGGGAGGAAAGGATTTTTCTTCAGTTTTTTTCAAAATAAAAGCCATATACAGAAATTTATACTAGAACCTAGCCGAAAAATGTTATTCTTTCATCCCAAACTCCTACCCCCTCTGTCATTCCTGCTTCCCCTTTCTGTCATTCCAGCCAAGAGGTGCCTGTCCGCCTGTGGCGGAGACTC
>CAYYEK010000089.1:0-3834 GCA_964470855.1 uncultured Candidatus Saccharibacteria bacterium | reverse complement strand
GGAGAGGGTTGAGCATTCGCTATTCGTTATTCGTGCAATATTCTTCATTCGCTATTCCTCCCCTAGGGTAGGGGAGGGTAGGTGGGGTACGAAAAGGTGTGCTCATACCTCCCCTAACCCCTCCTATCTTAGGAGGGGAAGAAGATAGGTTACTAAATACATACTTCATAATGTAACCCTGGCCACTTTAGAAACATAAAAATGCATAAGACATTGGCAACAAAATTGATAGCTTGCTTACTTAGCGCTCTTGCGCTTTTTTTACCTGTTGTGCAAGTTTTTGCAAGTACATACCCACCTGACGACCCGGGCTTGGCCTATCTGGAAACAGACCTGGAAAGGCAGTGGTACTTACCCAAGACTAAATTTTTAGACGCGTGGAGGAGAACCACCGGAGATCCGAAACTCATAGTCGCGTTGCTGGACACAGGCGTAGATGCTACTCACCAAGACTTAAGTGGTACGGATGTTATGGAAGGCTATGATTTTGTGAGTAACAAGGCTATACCAAAAAGGGCCAATTCTGACGACAATGGTCATGGAACCCTAGTTGCCGGTGTATTGGCTGGCACGGTAAACAACGGCCTTGGCATAGCCGGTGCCCTATGGCAGGTTAGAGTCATGCCGCTTAAGGTTTTAGACTCAGGCGGTGAAGGAAAGTCAGAAAATGTCTCTAAAGCCATCCGCTTTGCAGTAGACAATGGTGCTAGCGTGATAAATATGAGTTTTGGCGGTGTTGGCTTTGGAGATGACGCTAATCTTGCTGATAGCATCTCCTACGCTTTTAAGCGCAATGTCGTACTAGTGGCCGCTGCTGGCAATGATACTGCGGCTTTCGGGGCAAACTTAGACAACGAGCCGGTATTCCCGATTTGTGATGACAACGGCCAAAATATGATAATCGGAGTGACCGCGGTTGACTATAAGGACCAAAAGCCAGATTTTGCCAACTATGGAAGAAACTGCGTAGATGTTTCAGCTCCGGGTAAGCGCATCCTTTCTACGATCGGTAGAGACCCCATCACTAGAGGCAGCTTACCGGACCGCTATGCTTACGCCTCAGGCACCTCCCTGGCTGCACCTTTAGTTAGTGCACAAGCGTTGCTTTTGAAAGCGTTATTTCCCGGGGCTTCCAACCGGCAAATACGAGACCGCATCATAGGTACCGCTAAAAACATAGATGTAGAGAACCCTACCCAGTGCGGAGGGTCTTGTAAGGGTATGTTAGGAGCAGGTCGCATAGAAGTTTTTCAAAGTTTAGCCTCACAAATACCGCAAGAAATTTACCCGGAGGGAAGTCTTGCTGAGGTGGTAGATACAGGTAAGTTTTACGAGATCCAGTCTGGAAAAAAATTGGAACTAACGCCATTTGTTTTAAAGCAAAAGCTGCGTGAGCGTCCGCTTTTAGCACTGACTGAAAAGCAGGCAAACACTCTGCCTGACGGACCATTGGCCTTGCCCTTGGAAGGTACTCTTCTTCGTTCTTACTCTGCCCCAGCAGTGTTCCTAGCGGCGGATGGTAAACTTAGTCCTGTAAGTTTTCAAGTATTTCAAAACCGTGGGTACCGTTTTAGCGATGTGCTTTTAGTACCGGAAAAAGATATGGATAGTTGGCTTAAAGGAAAACTTTTGCCTCCTAAAGAAGGGACACTGTTAAGATCAAGGTTAAATCCTACTGTCTACTTTGTAGTAGGACAAAATTTGCATCCAGTTAGTAAAGAGTTTTACCAAGCTCGTGGTCTTTCTGTTTTTCCTTTGGAAATTTATACTGACAGCGACATAAAGGCTATGCCCAAAGGTGAGCCTTTTTTGCTATAATTAATCTATGAAAAATATTATTCTAAAAACAGTTTTACTTTTAGTGTTAGTTAGCTTGGTTGTAGATACAGCATTTGCTCAAGCTACGCTTATTAAGCCGGACTTTAACCCCAATTTGCTCATAACAGACAAGGTTTTCACGGACAAAGAAACTTTTGGGGGTCCGGCAGGGATCCAAAAATTTTTAGAGTCAAAAAATAGCGTGTTGGCTAACACCAGTCAAGAATTCTTAACCAAACTTAAAGAGCCATCTTCTGCGACACTTAAAGCTGCGCTTGAAGATCCAGGGGCCAATTTAACACGCTTGCGCACCGCAGCTGAACTTATCTGGGACGCTTCGCAGCATTCGGGGATCAATCCTCAAGTTATCATAGTCACTTTGCAAAAAGAGCAGGGACTCATAACTAACCATCAAAATTCTGATCCGGAAAAACTGCAAAGGGCTTTAGATCGTGCGCTTGGGTTTGCTTGTCCGGATGGCGGAAGTTGTGGTTCACTCTACCTCGGGTTTTACTTCCAGCTTTTTGGTAACTTAGATGAGAGCGGGAACAGGTACCTTGGCGCGGCTCGCTCACTTATGAAATCGTACAGCACGCCGCAAGGCCGAGGACCGCAGCTTAACGGTAAAACTTACCGAGTAGGTGAGACTGTGACTCTACAAAATACTTTAGGCGGTTTTGAAGGAGTATTGCCCGAGCAAACCGTGCTGTTAAGCAATCTCGCGACCGCAGCGCTATACCGCTACACTCCCCATGTGTTTAACGGTAACTATAACTTTTGGCGATACCATAACGAATGGTTCAGGTACGCCAACGGCACTATCGTTCAGATCGGTGCCAATCCTGTGCGCTACATTATCCAAAACGGATATCGGCTCCTGCTTCCAACTTTTGTTGCCCAAGCTAGAGGTTTAAGCCTTTCTAGTACTATAACTGTTTCACCTCAAGAACTAGAAAGTTACCCGGAAAACGGTTTATACGGACCCGCGGATAACACTGTAGTACAAGTGGCTAATCAAACCCAAAAATTTGTGTTTTTGTCTAATCAAAAAAGACCTGCGTCCGACCTAGTATTAAAACAACGAGGGCTGGCGCAAAGTCCGGTTTTAAGCATCACTGAGGAAGAATCGGCCATGTTTAAAGCGGGCGAGATTTTGCCTCCTACTGACGGTACGGTTGTAAGAGGAGAAAAAGACCCGGCAGTGTACCTGGTGGATGGTGGCAGATTGAAGTTGTTTTCAGCCTTTACTTTTGCTCAGCACAAAGCTGCTGGACGAGTTCAGTTAATTCCTGATACTGAAATCGCAACTTATCCAAAAGGAGGATTTGTGGCTCCTTTAGATGGCACTTTTGTCAAAGCCAACAACGACAATACAGTTTATGAGTTTGTCCAAGGGAATCGGCATGCTTTAACCGCCGCGCTGTTTAAGAACAGGGGAGTGACTGCAAAACAAGTAGTGACTCTTACACCTGACGAGGTTGCTTCTGCGCCCGTGGTTGGGTATTCGCTCCCTAAGGAAAAAACTTTTTACCAGGTTAGCGAGACTAAAGAGCAATACTACATAAAAGATGGGTTGAAGCGGCCCTTGCTAGCTTTGGTTGTAAAGCAGCAGAAGATCACTCCTGACTATACTTTTGGTAAAGCTGAGAGCGACACTTGGCCGACCGGTGTTCCTGTAGCACCCAGGAATGGAACGGTGCTTAAGGGCGACGGCGATGCTACAGTGTACTTGGTAGACAAAGGCCAACTCCATCCTTTGACTGCCACAGCTTTTAAGGCTAGGAAAATATCTTCCAAAAAAGTTGTAACCATACCGCAAATAGAGATAGACCAGTACGCAAAAGGGGATGTGTTTGAAAAGTAGGTACTACACGAATACACGAATAGCACTAATTGCACGAATAACGAATAGCGAATGAAGAATATTGCACGAATAACGAATAGCGAATGAAGAATTGAAGATTTTAGATTGAATACTGGACCCAGAATGGGCACCATTTTATGAGACCCGAATGG
>CAYYEK010000088.1:0-3850 GCA_964470855.1 uncultured Candidatus Saccharibacteria bacterium | reverse complement strand
GATTCTCCGCCAAAGGCGGACAAGCACCTCTTCGCTGGAATGACGAAAATAACTTACTGACAAAAACTCATGAAAAGTGTACCCAAAAAACTCCAGATAAAACAAACCAAGATTATGATTTTTGGGACATTTGACATAGTCCATAAAGGACACTTATACTTTTTTAAGGAAGCCAGAAAGCTATCCAAAAACCCCTATCTCATAGTTTCCATAGCCCTGGACGTAAATGTGCAAAGGATCAAAGGCAGAAACACTCTTTATACAGAGCGTACCCGAGCAAAGCATGTCAAAGCCACAGGCCTTGCAGATAAAGTAGTGCTGGGAATTTTGGGAGATCATATCCCTCATATCTTAAAGCATGCGCCTGACATTATTGCCTTAGGCTACGACCAAGTAGGGGAGTACGTAGATAAAACTGTGAAGCATATCCAGGACAATAAGTTAAAAATCAGGGTGAAGCGCCTCCGCCCCTTCCACCCCGAAAAGTATAAGTCATCGATAATTCGTAGCTTAGGTGAGAGCTCGTAACCAGTAACTAAAAACAAGATTTGTGAAGCCCAACTTAGTTTGCAGTCTTAAGTAAGTAGTGAATGATTTTACATTATCTTTTTTAGTGTTTAAAATAACTTATGCAAGAAGGACAAGACATAAGACCAGTTTCTGAAAGTGGAAAAAATTTCCCAGAGCCCCTTTTATTGGAACCTTTTTTTTCCGAAGCCCGGTATAGACTAATACTGGAAGGACTATCACGGGTTGTAAATAATGCTGCATTTATAAAATTTGCACAAGAGCGAGGGGTGGTACTAGACCTACCGTCATATAGCGATACAGACAAGTTTGAACGACTTGCACGGATTATGAGTTTAATCGCTGAATTTGTAACAACAAAAAAATTTGTTCAAAGCCGGGACGAAATACATTATCCAAGATAATAAGTTAAAAATCAGGGTGAAGCGCCTCCGCCCCTTCCACCCCGAAAAGTATAAGTCATCCATAATTAAACGAAGCACGCATGGTATCAGAAGCTCGCGAATCTAGGAAAATAATTACTAGACATGTAGTTGGCCAAATTGTATATAAAGGTAAAGAACGGCCAGTATTCATAGATCATACTACAACCTCACTGTATGAGTCCTGGGAGTTTTTCATCGACGAAAGAAATATTCCTGTATCAGTTGATGGAGAAGATTGGACCAGAACAGAAGATTATCATGCAAAGTGTGATGTAACTTATCCCAAAGGGCAACAATTTTGGTGTACAAACTGCAATAAATATATATAATTACGAATATATAATTTAGGTTTATGAAAGTGAATCGAATGTACCGCATAAAATTAGTTGTTCTTGAAATCAGTGCATTAGTGGATAATTAAATTCGTGTCGCAGATCCCCTCAACCAGCCATTTCTCCTCGAATCTGAGCCTCTGAATCGGTAACCTGAAGGAGAGGGGAGAGGGTTTTACATTCGTTGTTAGTTTTCACACCATTCGTAACTTAGTAGCCATTCGTATATTCGTAAATATTAGTAGTTCGTAGGGCCAAATTCGTACTATCCGTATCATCCGTACAAATCCGTATATTAGTATCTTTCCATGTTAATTGGCATTGAAGCAGAGCGGGCAAATGCCCCACAAAAAACCGGTGTAGAGCACTACGCACAGCAGCTCATCCTCCAGTTCGCAGAGCTCACAGAAAAAGGGTTACCCTTTAAAGATGAAAAGGGTAACCCTTTAGACTTGCGCTTTGTTTTGTACTTACGCACCGAGCCTGAGGAGTGGATAAAAAAATTACCCAGCAACTTTTCCTACAAGGTTATGCCTTTTCCTATTTTTTGGACGCAGCTGCGGCTGTCGTGGGAGATGCTTTTACATCCGCCAGATGTTTTATTTGTCCCTACTTCAGCTATACCTATTATCAGCCCCAAGAAAACAGTCTGTACTATCCACGACTCGGCATTTTTGTTTTACCCGGAAACTTTCACTCCTTTTATGAGGAAGTTTCTTCATTATTCGTATAAGTATATCTCCAGGAAGGCTTGGAAGATCATCACCCCATCTAAAGCTAGTAAAGACGACTTAGTTAAGTACTACCATACCAAACCGGACAAGATACAGGTAGTTTGGCATGGATACACGCCGCAGAGCGGCGAACTAAAAAATCAAAAATCAAAAATCAAAAAAACTGATCCAGACTTCAATCTTGACTCCTCTTTAGGCATTGGAGAGGGAGAGGAGCAATCCTTGAAACACGACTTGTCCGCCGGAGCCATAAATGGGGTGAAGGAGGAAACAATTACTAATGACCAAAATACAAGCACCAAATTCCAGACAGATCACGGTTCTAACCTCTCCCTTAGTCCCTCTCCAGGCATTGGAGAGGGAGAGGTGGGTCTTAACCATTACGATGATGTTAACGATAACTATAACCATACTGTCATTACAGATGCCACAAGTGAGCATGGGAACGCGGGCCATCTGGAATCCAGTACTGACTTAAAGCTAAAACCTAACACCTTAAAGCTACCACCTCGCTTCGTTCTTTTTCTCTCAACACTACAACCCAGAAAAAACTTAGAACGGCTCATAGACGCCACAAAGCTTTTCAGAGAACAACACCCCGAGGAAGACATAAAACTTGTTGTAGCAGGCAAGGTGGGCTGGAGAGCGGAATCAATCTTAGAGAAGATAGGAGCAAACAAAGATTTTGTGCAGTACTTAAGTCATGTGACTGACGAACAGCGAGCCGAGCTCTACCAAAAGGCAGAAGCTTTTTGCGTGCCATCTTTTTACGAAGGTTTTGGGATGTGGATCCTAGAAGCCTTTGATGTAGGAGTTCCAGTCATAACCTCAAATGTCTCCAGTATGCCGGAGGTTGGGGGAGAGGCAGTAGAGTACTGCGACCCCCACTCTGTATCATCTATTACTCAGGCGCTGGAAAATGTTTTACTTAACCCGCAAAGAAAAGCCCAGCTTGTGAAGCTGGGTATTGATAGATTAAAAGATTTTTCCTGGCCAAAATGCGCCAAAGAAACCCTATCCCAAATATTATCCTAAACTTCTAGTATTGAAGATGTTCTTTAATACTGCTTATATACAATGGCTCAGGTACAAAATACACAAGAACTAGGCAAGCTAGTATCTATCCCATATAAAGGAACAGATTTGAGTGCGCGGGTAGTTACTGTTAACACAAGTAAAAACTGGATGGTTTTTCTCAATGGTGCCGGTGTTGGTATGACTAAGGACAGGTTTTTAACTTTTCATCAGGCTTTTCTAGCCTCTGGCATCAACTCTGCCAGTTTCGATTATATTGGCACTGGTATGACTCCAGGTACAATGGCTGAAAGCACATTGGCAGATAGAGTAGAGCAAGGTGCCATGGTTATTGACTGGCTTTCGAGCCAGTATGGAAAGCCTGGTAAACTGGGTCTGTACGGGATAAGTATGGGCTCTTACGTTGCCTTAGGAATAGATCATCTACTTTATCGGAAAACCGAAAAACTTATGCTCGCCACTGGGGCAGCCTATGCAAAAAAGGCTCATGATACCCCTTTTGGTCCAGAGTTTACTAAAATATTAAGAAGTAGCATCGAAAACCAGCCGAGTTGGAAAAATTCTTACTCTTTTGAATGGTTGCGAAATTCTCTTGCCGACGTGTTACTCATTGTTGCAGAAAACGATGAAGTAGTACCCCGTGAAATATCAGATCAATATCGCGATATCGCTCTTGCAAGGAATGTCGGCAAAGTTGAGTATTATATTTTTTCTGGTACTTCCCACTACATTGGGCGAAGTGGTCAAGAACCAGAGCTCGTTCCACTATTAGTGAAATTTTATAACCAAGGAAATT
>CAYYEK010000087.1:0-4062 GCA_964470855.1 uncultured Candidatus Saccharibacteria bacterium | reverse complement strand
AGTGCAAAAAAGTTTTCCTCTGAGATGTGGCAAAAATACTTTTTAGGTACCGCTAGAAGCATTATGGATAGAGATGCTGCAAGGACGTATAAACAGGATGTCCACCCTGTAGCAGAAAAATTACCTGGTAATTTTTATTCTGACCCTGAAAGAAACAGGCTTAAGCCAGAAGAATTAGATTTTCATGATTCACCTGAAGAGCAGGAGTGGAGACCAGATTTCTCCGAAGTGGTAATGTCATGGACTCAAAAAAGTAAGCAACATGGGGAAATACTTGTAGAAGTTTTTTATTCTAAAAATGGAAAATGTAGTTATAGTTTCTATACTGACAAACAGGGCAGGTCTAGTATTAGTGTAGAACTGCTCGGAGAAATTGGTAGCACTGGTCTTAGGAGCGAGTGGATAGATCCAGGTGACTTGGGAACTCCGCTTGTAGAATACTATGAACAAGTTCGTGGCTATGGAGGGGCGGGAGTGGACGCAGATTATCAGGAAATGTGGAGTGAATACTTGAGTAAGGTACCGCTTATAAAAGAGTATCAAGCTAGCAAAAAACAAAGAGGGAGGCCGGAACATCAAGGGCAAACTCGTGAGCTGAAGCTGGGTGGGCTGTTTGAACGGGCGCAGTCCTTTGATGATCTTTATGGTATTTTGAAAGATATGAGCGGAATTCCTGGAGCTTCTAACCCTACTATTACTGGTGAAAGATGGGTGGAAATAATAAAAGGTGTTGTAAGTGGAAGGCTAGTGATCAATAGTGTAACTTCTGGGTCAGGGCTTAGGAAAGCAGTATTACGGCTGATGCAAATAGAATCTGCAAGGAAAAATATTAGTTAGAAAACAGGAAGCCGTAAATACATATTGACCTTTAATATAGAATATTGAGCCCAGGCTCTGGTCGATTAGGTAAGGGTGAACTGCTAGAATTAAGTTGTAATTAAAATAAATTTTATGAAAATATTTCGCAACTGGACATTTAGGTGGTGGGAGATGGGGCTGCTTAAACTCGGGCTTATCTCTTTGGGTTTGATTTTAGGCATATACCTAAAATCCTACTTGGCAGGACTGGTATGGTTGTGGTGGGCCATATTTGCGGTCACTGCCGCGTATTTTATAGGTAAGCTCGTGCAGGAAAAAGATATGTCAACTCAATCCCCTCAAATTGGCAAAGACGAAAATGCACAATCCACTCCCGGGCAGCCAGCAAGCTCACCACAAGCAGGTTCGGCAAACTCACCGCAAGCAGGTTCGGCAAGCTCACCACAAGCAGTTGAACAAAAAAGCATTTCCAGTCAAAACATTAACTAGATCTTTATGAGTCAACTTGCATGCAAGCTTACTGAAAAACATTGTGTGCCCTGTGAGGGTGGAGTGGCTCCTCTAATGAGCGAAGAGATCGCCCCACTTTTAGCGGAGTTGTCAGGGTGGCGAGTGGTTGAGGAGCAGCGCTTAGCCAAAGACTACGAGTTGAAAGACTTTGCTGCTGCTTTAGAATTTATAAACTTGGTTGGTAAAATCGCGGAAGCTGAAGGTCACCATCCAGACATTTTCTTGCACGACTACAAATGTGTCACACTGACCTTGTATACCCATGCCATAGGTGGTTTGTCGGAAAATGATTTCATACTAGCAGCGAAGATAGATCAGGATCATGCAAAAGTTTAAGTTTAAGGCGAAAGTGTGGGTGTATCCGGATGCGGGGGCATGGTATTTTGCGAGTTTGCCTAAAGGTATGGCAGCTGACCTGAAAAAATGGTTTGGTGGCGAGGCGGGGGGCTTTGGTTCACTGCCAGTGAAGGTTGAGCTTGGGGAAAGCAGTTGGAAAACTTCCGTGTTCTGGGATAGCAAAACTAAGACCTATTTGCTTCCTCTAAAAGTGGAAATTCGAAAAAAAGAACAGGTAGTCGCGCAGCGTACATATACACTAGCCATAACAATTTTACTGTAAGCAGCCAAACCATCTTCAGTAGTGGGCAAAAAAGAAATCCCCGGAAGAATTTACATTCTTTCGGGGATGTTAATAGTATATATGCCTTTAAGAAAGGGAAATTTAAGATGCGTACTTTTTTCTCCTTATAGGCCTCACCTCCTTTTAGTTAATTAGGGGTGTGGGTGTTTTTCCCACTGTGCTTAGTATTACAAAGTTGGGTGGGTGATATTTCAAAAAAATTTTTCCTTCAGTGGCTATGCAGAAAAATATTTTTTCTGGCTTAAAAACTTAATACGCTGGCGCTGGTATGCGCAAGATGCGGTAGGCATCCATATAGTTGGGTTTTAGCTCTCCTTTGACTATGACCCAGTCGTCCTCTTGAAATTCGGGTTGGGTGCTTGTAGGCTTTAAGTTGCCTAGTAAAATTTCTAACTCTTCGCCACCTTGGGTTTGGATAATCATCTGTCCGTCTTGCATTTTTATGATTTGTACAAGGGTGCCGTTGCGTATCTTTGGCTGGGCAGGCTTTATGGGTAACAAACCAAATGCTTTGTAAGTAGCCGCACCGTCTTGCTGCTTTAGCATTAAGGAGTGCAGGTTGGCTTTATGAACTAGAAAAGAGGCCGTAGCAACCACGAGGATCACCCCCAAAAGTGAGATGAGTAGGGGACGGTGGTAGCCCAAAGGAAACTGTTCGTAAAACCAGACCAAGAGCAACAGCAACAACGCAACCAAAAGTAGGATAATTTTTGGCAAAGATAATAGTAGGTCAAATAAACCTTCCATCCCAAACTCCGATAAGTGGATAGCACCACTTAGTTTGGCTTGGAAAAGTACATAGCTGACTAAGTATACGACCAGCATCAACAAAGTGGCTACACCTCCTACTCGGAGCGCGCGATGGGCGAAAAAATACCCCCTAGACCGCATCTGGACTTTGCCGGAGGCGATTTGTTCGGTGGCGGAGTTGGTGGTTTGTGGTTCGTTCATAAAATTTAGTCTTGAATCTTGGCTTGTAGCATTTTTCTAGCGCGCATAATTCTCACTCCGACCGTACTTATGGGCAGTTTCAATACATCGGCGATTTCTTTGTAGTCCAGATCTTCATAAATATGTAGGTACAGAGGTTCGCGATACTTACTGTCCAGTCCAAGTAGTAGTTGCTCTGCTTTAGTCTTGAGCTCTTGTTTTTCCAGTTCAGTGGCAGGCGTGGTGGTTGTTTTGGGATGGGGGAAAAAAGTATCAAAATCAAAATAATCCACCAGTTGCCTGGAAAACTTTTTGCCTTTGTTGACAAATTCGTTGTGTGCGATACGGTAAATCCAAGGAGAGAACCGCCTTTTGGGGTCAAAGCTTTGTAAATTTTGGTATGCTTTGATAAATATTTCTTGCACGGTATCTTCTAGGTCTTGCGGAGTAAATAGCAGTTTTTTCCCATAATTTTCCAACTTTTTTTGATACCTGCCTACAAGTTCGCCAAATAGTTCTTTGTCTCCAGCTTGGATTTTCCTAGCTAACTCTTCATCCGTATCTATGGCTTTACCAGCAGTTTCCTGCATAAGGTTCGATTTAGAGTCCATTTGTATTACAATATGTATAGAGCATTATTTCAAACCAAGATCTTTAGGTCTTGCAGCCACAAGGGTTTGACCAATTACTTCCTTATTTTGCATCCGTAGATGGAAGACTGTAGCCCAAAACTTTCGGCTTCCAAATATCCTCACAAAATGCGTCTTACTTGGCCAAACGCGTAAGTCCTAATCTTGAGGGCTTGATGATAAATGTACATTAATTTTAAGGCTATGACAAAAAAATGGATAGGGGCGTTGTTAGTGATATTTTTAGCGGGTACACATGTGGCTTGGAAACAAGTTTTGTGGGAGTTCGTGCAGTTTTACGCACTTGAGGGCACACTTTTTAAGCTTTGGAACTGCGTGGTGCCCAACCCGGTAACCACCCCGTGTTTTTGGGGGGCGATCGCGTTTGTTGTGGGTTTGGTATGGACTTTGGTTTGGTGGCAAAGAGCGAGGAGTGGTCAGACTTTTTCCGTGAACAAGATGTGGTGGTTTTCTTTGGCCTGCACCTTGTTTGCTTGGGGAAACTTCGGTTACCAATTATACTTGTATTATTAT
>CAYYEK010000086.1:0-4108 GCA_964470855.1 uncultured Candidatus Saccharibacteria bacterium | reverse complement strand
TAGCATAACCATTACATAATTGTACTATGTAAGGTTACGAATCGTACTAATTACCATACTTTAAGATGCGTGAACCCATAGTAGTACCGGCGCGGGGTGATGCGCCGGAAACAACGTATGAGTACCTGTACATCCGCCGGCCAAATCCAAACAGTCCGCAAGCGGGGGACGTAGACTTTATGCTGGAGCAAGATGAGTTTGAGGTGCTTAAGGTTCGTTTACTGGCAGGCGAGGTAGTGCCGGGCGCTCGCATATTTGATCGGCCAGACTTGGATATGATCGAGCTGTATGATCCAGAAGTAGATGCCTTGGCTTATGTTAGCCCGCGCGCAATGACCGAAATAGTTCGCACCAAGCAATCCATCCTAACCAACCTCTAGTCACTATTCGCGCGAATAGTTCCTGGGTAGGTGGGGGGAGAGTAACCTGATGGGTATCTTCCTGAAGACCGACCACTGGGTTCCGTACAACATGAAAGGAATTTTTACAATAACGAAAATATTAAAATAATCTTATGAAATACTATCTATCATCATATGAAATTGGAAACGAAACGGAAAAGCTGAAAACACTCGTTCCGAAAGGAAAAATAGGCTATATCCCAAATGCCAAGGATTTCACTGGTGCTGACCCAGAAAGACGGGCCAAGCGGAGCGCAAATGATATGGGTTCGCTTCGTAAGCTTGATCTTGAAGTTGAAATGCTAAATCTGCAGGATTATTTTGGAAAACGAGACGAGCTAAAAAAGAAACTTGAAGAACTCGGTGCAATTTTTATCAGCGGGGGTAATGTGTTTGTTCTGCGACAAGCTATGAAGTTAAGTGGTTTTGATGAAATTCTAAAAGAAATTAAAGATTCTAATTTTTTATACGCAGGTTATAGTGCCGCTGGTTGTGTCCTCGCGCCAAGTCTAAAAGGAATGGATCTTGTTGACCCACTTGATACTCCATATGACGAACAGAAAGAAATTCTATGGGACGGATTAGGGTTTGTTGATTTTCATTTTATGCCTCATTGGGATTCAAATCACCCTGAATCGGCGGATATAGAGAAAGAGATTGCGTATTGTAAGGAAAACAATATTCCCTACAAAGCGATTAGAGATGGCGAAGTCATCATTATCGAGTAAAGGAGCATTCCTGAACTTGATGGGCATCTTCCCGAAGATCTTTCCGAAGATGCCCATCAAGTTTTCGGAAAAAGTCCGCACCAAGCAATCCGCCCTAACCAAACTCTAGTCCTTACTCATCCTTTTTTATTATTCCCGTCATAGGCGGGTAGGCGCGCGAATAGTTCCAAGGCAGGGTGCTAAAACAGGAAAAAGAAATTTTTCGCAAATAGGTTGTATATTTTGGAACATGCTAAAATTTAGGTATGGAGAAGTATTGGTTTAGACCAAAAAGGCTATTGTATATATATGTTTAAGCAACTACAATTCGAGCCTGTCTTAGATCGGCCGGACTTAGTACCGGTAGGCATAACCGAGTTGCTCAAAACTTGGCAGGGGAGCGTCCCGGCCAGTGAAGTCATGGTTGCGCCAATTGATCCGAATTTCGCAGGTAGCACGGAGTTTTGTGAAAAATACCAGGTCTTGCCTGAATTGGGTGCCAACTGCGTTGTAGTAGAAGCGGTACGTGGAGAAAATCGTTTTTTGGCCGCCTGTCTTGTACCTGTCCATACTCGGGCAGATTTAAATAAAACAGTACGCAAATTGCTAGATGTTAGACGCGTTTCTTTTGCTCCTCTGGATGAGGTTTTGCAGGCCACAGGTATGGAGTACGGTGGTATAACCCCGGTAGGCTTGCCAAATAGCTTTAGTATACTTATAGATGCTCGGGTAATTGCGTTGGAAAAGGTAATTATTGGTGGCGGGTACCGGAAGAGTAAACTACTAGTGCCGGGTGCGTTTTTGTCTGAATTGCCGAACGCACAGGTTGTTGAAGGCCTGGGTGTATAACTACGCTAAGATAGTGTAATTTAGGAAAAGTGTCACCCTTTTTATATTTCCCATATTCCCGCCATAGGCGGGCAGGCGCGCCAATTATCAATTAGCTATAAATATATGGAAAAGACATATAAATTTTGTCAAAGTTGTGGTTATCCTATGAAAAAGGATAAAAATGGTGGGGGTACAGAAAAAGACGGTTCTAAAAGCGCCAAGTTTTGTTCTATGTGCTACGCGAATGGAGAATTTTTGAATCCTCCGGAAATTGACACTGCAGAAAAAATGCAGAAGTTTTGTATCCAAGAAATGAAGAAAGCAGGCATGAATGGACTTTTTGCTTGGCTTGCCACTCGCCCAATTCCCAAATTAGAAAGGTGGCGAAAAAATTAAACAGTTCGGGCACAAAGGGTTACCCTTTTAGTTGTTAAGTGGGGTAGTTGATAGTCGATAGTCAACTAGTCGATAGTGAGGAGTGGGTGGAAAATAGAGAAGAGAAGCTGGGATATTTCACTAATGCACGAATGGCACAAATAGCACGAATGGAAAACAGTGAATAGGTGCTAGAATCTCGAATTTAGAATTTAGAGCAGGAAATAGTAATTTAACTATTATGGCTAAAGTAGGGCGAGAGGTAGCTCGTAGACTTTCCGAAGAACAAAGCACAGATCTTAAGTTATTAGAATTAGACATAACGGAAAGTTTAAATAAACTTAGAGAGCGGTTTGGACTAATAGAAGGTGAAAAGGCAATTGTGGTAAACCCTGAGCGACAAGAACTGTACCTAGTCGAAGATGGTAAGATAGCTAAAGTTTTTAAAGTGTCTACAGGTATTAAAGGTCTTGGTGGGAAGGAACATAGTGGTATGACGCCGACAGGTGCTCACAGGGTGGCTGAAAAGATTGGGGAGGGGGCAAAGCTGGGTTCAGTTTTTTCTTCAAGAGAGCTTACTGGAGAGCAGGTGTCTATAGAAAATTTAAACAATGGAAAAGACCCTCTTACGCTAACTAGACTGCTTTGGCTACAAGGTCTTGAAGCTGGGGTAAATGCTGGTGGAGAGGTTGATACTTATAGCAGATATATTTATATACACGGTACAAACCAGGAAGCAAAGCTAGGTGAGCCTATGTCTTATGGGTGCATCAGAATGAAGAACACCGAAGTTGCGGAGCTGTTTGATCTGATTACGGTTGGCACTTTGGTCGAGATAATAGACAAGCCATATGCGGACAAGCAGGATGACAGAGAAGGTGGGCAGGTTTACTGAAAATATGAATTTACATATTTTCAGTTATATGCTAAAGTGTAAATATAGAATGACTATTGGATAAGAGGTTAGTTTTTAAGGTAGGCAATAAGAAAACTCCGAGCCTATCCCTTTTTGGGGAACGCGGTGATGAACACCACAGTTTGGCTCGGAGTCAATTCCATATAGATTATAATCCAGATTCGATAAAACTTCAGTGTTTATGCCTTGCTTAAGGCAAGATATGGCTAAAAATAGATATATTTTTTTTGTTACAGGAAGTGTTTTGGCGATTAACTAAGCATGGGAGGCTGGAGTATAATTCTAGTATTAATATCAGTTTTAAAACCTATGCAAAAAATAACGCCAAATTTGTGGTTTAAGGGGAATGCTGAGGAAGCAGTCAACTTTTCTTGTCTATGTTTACAGGAAGAATCTGGAGTTGTTTTTTGTTTTGTAGGAGGGTTGTTTGAAGTTCTAAAGTATGAGACAATACAGGTAATAAGAAATTTCCATTAGTTAATATGACAGATTTACCACCAGTACAAAGCATGGAAGGGCCTCCGCGTTTGCCTTCAGTGGAATTTGTGCAAGATAAACAAAAAACGGAACCCAGGCAGGAGTCAAAAACTCCTGAGAGGATCGAACAGGAAAAGTGGCTTGTCAAGGCAACTTACTTACAGGCTAAGACAAATTTTGACCTATATGAAAAGAATCTAATAAGTGGACGACACTTGCCCCAAGACTTAGTGCGCGCAAAACAGCTCTTAGATAACATTTTCTCTTCTTATTTGGTGGAATACGCAGATGATGATGCTTTTGAGTTATTTCTTGAAGTTACGATGGCCAAGATCCACGAAGGATATAACGGTGATGACTGGAAGTACCCCGTTTTTGAAAAGCTAAATGAGCTCAAGCTC
>CAYYEK010000085.1:0-4153 GCA_964470855.1 uncultured Candidatus Saccharibacteria bacterium | reverse complement strand
CTAGTTGACTCGCGACTAACGACTATTGACTGCTTACTGTTCTCTGCTTACTACTGTTACTACTTCTACCCGCCTTCGCCCTACGGGATACGGACTGGCAAGCTACTTTACTACTATTACTACTTCTTAGGTATCAACTAGTTGACTCGCGACTAACGACTATTGACTGCTTACTGTTCTCTGCTTACTACTCTCGCCTTCCTACTCCGCCCTTCTATCTAAGTAAAACTTGGGATCTTTGATATAATAGTTGTACTATGAAATTAGTAGTTGGATTGGGTAACCCAGGACCAAAGTATGAACACACCAGACACAATGCCGGTTTTTTAGCTTTGAATTTTATCTTGCAAAAAACTCCCGCCATTTCCTGCTCCAGCAAATTCCACGGCCAGATCTGCGAAGCGCACTTTACCGCGGCTCGACACCCCAAAGGACCTGTAAAAGTTTTTTTTATCAAACCCCAAACTTTTATGAACCGGTCTGGTGAAGTGTTGAAAAGCTTATCTTCCTTCTACAAAATCACACCAGAGTCAGACCTGCTAGTTATCCATGACGAATTAGACTTAAAATTTGGTTACCTAAAACCAGCGTTTGACTCCGGGCCAGCTGGTCACAATGGCGTTAAAAATATCATAGACGAACTTGGCACACAAAAATTTCACCGCTTAAGGATCGGCGTAGAAACTAGGTTATCCAGACTTAACCAGCCCACCGAAGACTATGTTCTCTCCCCTTTTTCCCAACATGAACTGGAAACACTCCAAACCCATATTTTCCCGAAAATTGAAGAAGCTACCCTAGATTTCATTTTTAAAACTTAAACAAGCTCCAGCCATACATAGCCGGAGCTTAGTTTTTTATACAATCCCGCTTGTAAGCGAAAGGTTTGTAAGCATAAGCTAACTAAACCTTCCCTTGCTGCTACTAACAGTCAGTAGGAGGGATTCTGGCTGCTTTCGCTCTTACAAACAGGATTCTATAAACAACTGTTAGTATTATAGCCTATTTGTCTGTATTTGTCAACTGTCCTCAATTTCTGTATGAATCTTCCACCCGGAGAATCAAAAGAAAACGCATACTTACACCTTTTAAACACCTTTCCTCTGTTTGGGCCTAAACGCCTGTTTTTACTTTTAAACTTTCTTGGGTCAAGCCAAAAGGCTTGGGAGGCCGACACAGCAAGCCTAGTAAGCGCAGGCTTAGATGCTAAAACTGTAGAAAAATTCCAAACCTTCAAAGCAGGCCTTGACCCTGAAACTACTCTAGAACAACTTGGTGCAAACCAAATCCGCTTAGTGGGATTTAAAGACTCAACTTACCCTGAACTCTTAAAAGAGATCAGCAACCCCCCTCCTCTACTATACATAAAAGGAACTCTACCTGACCACCACAGCCTGCTCTTAGCTGTAGTAGGAACTAGAAAAATCACAAGCTACTCCAGGCTAACACTAGAACAAATCCTACCGCCGCTCTTGGAAGCTGGCGTGATCTTAGTTTCAGGCTTAGCTTTTGGGGTAGATGAGGCAGCGCATAGGCTGGCCCTCAAGTACGAAAAACCAACAGTGGCAGTTCTTGCCGGCGGGCTAGACGACCAATCCATCTATCCCAAACACCACCAACTCCTAGCTACAGAGATCATAGAACAAGGCGGCTGCCTACTAAGCGAGCAGCCACCGCAAACTCCTGCTTACAAGCAATACTTTGTCTCGCGTAACAGGATCATCTCCGGACTAGCCAAGGGTGTCATGATCCCAGAGTGCGGTTTAAAAAGCGGAACCCTCATTACTGCTCGTTACGCTCTGGAGCAGAACCGTACGCTTTACGCTGTACCTGGGCCTATCTATTCCCAAACCAGCCAAGGCCCAAACAGCCTCTTAAAATCCGGAGCGGTTTGCGTAACAGATGCGCAGGACATACTCTCCGATCTAAACTTAGAGGTTGCGGCTAGCGCCGTAAAAGCCTTGCCAGAACCGGACGACCCATCAGAAAAAACCTTGCTTTCAAAACTGTCCAAAACCCCCACGCACATAGACGAGCTTAGCTCAAGTACCGGACAGTCCAGCGCTGAAGTGGGCTCTAGTTTGACTATGCTAGAATTGAAAGGCTATGTAAAGAATTTGGGAGGTATGCTCTATGTACGCATCCGTTAACAATAGGACCTACGCATTTGCCCAAGCTCGAGGCAAAATACGAGGATTATTTGAAAGCGTAGTACTACTACGGTGAAAATAACCGCAGTATTTTAACAAAGAGATCGGGCAAAAGCTGTTTTAAGAGGGATTTTTAATGTATAAAAGTGTGCGGTGCGTAGGTCCTAAACAACTCAAACCAACAACCTCACCACACCCATTCAAACAAGCACTCTGCGTCAAATTCTTTAAAAGTGCCCGAGCTACAAACCCCTATGTTTAAGGAGCCATCTCTATCCACCAGAAAACCACACATAAAAAAATATGTGTTCGGCTTACTTGCCTTATTGCTTATAGTTTTAAGCCTGACTTTTTTTATACATAAAGCGACCACCGCCAACCCCAAGCGTTTACCAGCCAAACAAGAGAGCGATGAAAATGCGTCTTTGCTCGATTATTTTAAAAAAGGGCAAAGCCTGATCAAAGGCCAAATTCAACAAGTCCAAGAACAGCAGCTGACTTTTTTGGCAGTTGGAGACATTTCACTATCACGCGGTGTAGCCTATAAAATAGATCAAACCCAAAACGTCAACACACCATTTTTAGGAGTAAAAGAGTTGCTTCTTTCCACGGACTTCAACTTTGGTAACCTAGAAACCCCCTTTTCATCTTCTGACCGCTATACCGCCAAAGAAACCTTGGTGTTCAACGCGCCAAAACCAAATGTGCAAGGACTTATAAACCACAATTTCCAAATCTTATCCCTGGCCAACAACCATGCGCTTGACCAAGGCTTAGACGGCTTGCGCACTACAAGAGACTGGTTGGAAAAGCATGGTATAAAATACACCGGCACTGGCAATACTTTATCAGAAGCATGGCAGCCAGCTTTTATGGATGCAGGTGGAGTTAGGGTCGCATTTCTAGCCGCATCCTACGCTTCCATAAACGATGGAGGCCGTCAGGACAACGGACTGGTCGCCCGCATTGAACATACAGCAGAACTTGAGAAGGCAATAAACCTAGCAAGATCTCAAGCTGACTTTGTTATAGTCTCCATGCATGCGGGTACAGAGTACACGGTAAAACCAAACCAAGCACAGGTGGATTTTGCAAGATTGGCCGTGGCTTCGGGAGCAGATATGGTTATAGGCCACCACCCCCACTGGGTACAGGAAAAAGAAGTCTACTGCCCTAAAACCAAAACCAGTAAAACTTTTGGTCCACAAGAAGTCTTAACCCTGTCTTCCGAAGACCTGGCACTGGGCTGTAAACCCATCTATTTCTCCTTGGGCAATTTTATCTTTGACCAAAACTGGAGCAAAGAAACCAGCCAAGGTTTGGCACTTAAAATAACCCTGACTAAGCCACAAAGTGCATGTCATCCTGAACTTGATTCAGGATCTATCTCAACATCACCAAGCCTAACCAAAAACAATGACAATGACTGCAACACCAATCTCCAACCTGCAGCACTACCAACAGATATTCCCCAAATCCAAATTCATGAGTACCCTATCCAAATAGAAAACAACTGCTGCGCAACCTTAAAACAATAATCCAAACGCTATCAGTGTGTCAGAAAGCATTTAAAAATCTTACTTACTTTTTTTTGGGGAATCTAATAGATGACTGCAAAGGTGTTCATGGCAAAATACCCGCCTACACTTATCACAGTTAAACACCCCACGATTCATACACTGACCCACACTGCACGCTAAACCACCAAACCGCTCGGGTTGAGACACCCACCCACTTCCAACACCATGGAATTCTTGCTTTTGACTCATATAGAAAATTCACCGCAGAGACTTATAAAAAGCCCCTACTGCTAAATTATTAAATGACCCTGCAATATACTCCTAGCCTACAAATTTGACAAGGGGGGAAGATCGTGGCTAGAATGGCCTCTGTATGCACTGTAAACATTTAACAATTGACCATTAACAATTAACCCGCCCAGATTAGCAGTAAAGTAGCTTGCCCCTGCCTTGCCGGCAGGCAGGCGTCCGTAGCCCGTAGGG
>CAYYEK010000084.1:0-4155 GCA_964470855.1 uncultured Candidatus Saccharibacteria bacterium | reverse complement strand
AGTCCACTTTTTTCACAGCAGGTTTTATGCCGGTTAGGTACGACAAAATGATCAACTCAGCGCCTACTGAGTACGACTCTTCGGTGGATAAGGGTAGTAATGTTTTTGCTAATGCACTTTGAATCACAAAGCCGCAAGTTCCAAGTTCAACTTCTCTTCCTAAAAGGTGAAAACCTAGCTTGTTGGTTAATTGTTCAATCTCTCTGTAGTTGTTTGGGTGCGTGGACCATGCCAGCTGGCTTCGCTCAAAGAGCATGAGCTCTTCATTTGTGTCATGTAGGTCTTTTAGAAATTCTGTTTTAAAATTGGAATTTAAAGCGAACAGGACTCTGTCTATGAAACCAAAAAATACGCTACTGTTGTCCGGTAGTTTCGTGGCAGTACGAAGCGCGTTTCTGTAATGATCGCCAACAGTGCTGTCTTTGTGATTTTCAAAAATAAAACTCCCTTTTTCAGCTAGGAAGTCTAACATTCTCCGATTATTTAAAACTGTACTAGGGGTCGCGCTTATGCAAATTTTTGAAAAGCTATTCTGTAGCGATGCTATGGAACTTGTTAGTAGGGCATTGTACTTGCCATTTGGGTCGTGGTAGGGGAACGCAAATATCATTTTTATTTATTATCAAACTTAGTTCCTAGAAGGTTTATATGTAGCTTGAAGACTAAATTGCCATAGCGTAGCGATGCTTTCGTTGCGTAGCTTTGACGAAGTAGTGGTCACAGGCCACCTCTTCGACTCTGGGTGATGAGTTTAGAGGTTTAGATTCGAAGGAAGTATGGTCAAAAGGTCAGAGGCTAGGAGATAGCAGGATGGTTAGAGGCCATGAGCTTGTCGAATGGTCTGTGATCATGAGCTTGTCGAATGGTCTGTGATCATGAGCCTGGTTGAATGGTCTGTGATCATGAGCTTGTCGAATGGTCGGGACACTGGGAATCGAACCCAGTCTACACGCACCCGAAGCGTGTGTACTACCGGTATACTATGTCCCGTAATTGATCTAACAAGCGGTATTGTAACAAAAGACAAGCCAGCCTGCCAACACGAGCGGGAATTCGTTTTGGAGTTTATTATTTCCTTATTTTTTTGCTAAGATAATCTCTTGAACAAAGTGTATGGAAATATCATTCAAAGTGAAGGGGATAGTAGAAACAGAGTTTCGATTTGCGGTTCGAAAATGGTTTGAAGGTTGGGTAGAGGCTGTAAATTCCGGCGACTTAGATCTCTGGCAAAATGCTCTCGCTGAAAGCTTGACCGTGATAGATCTGCAGGCACTAGACTTGGGAAAATCGGAGTTCATAAAGTATATGACTAGCGCCCCGGTAGAGCTGCTCATCCCTACGGTTACAATAAGCACAGAAGAAGAGGTTTGCCATTTGAATGGGGAGTGGGAGTTGTTGCACAACAATATGGTGGTGTTTAGTGGATTGTTTGAGATGCTGGCAAGACAGGTTGAGGACGGCAGTTTTAAAATTTTTGGTATCACTTTTTTCCCTAGATTACGGCTTGATGTTGTTTCCTGACACACAACTAGAACTCGAGCTTTCAGCAAAAGGCCTTTTACCTGTGGGAATAGACGAGGTGGGCAGGGGAGCGCTCGCTGGGCCTGTGGTGGCTTGCGCAGTTGCTTTCGCTCCAAACTTTTATACCGCGCTGCCTGCTTGGGCTGTAGAGGTGAGGGATAGTAAATTGTTGTCAGCCAAAAAGCGGGAGGTGCTGGCCGATGAGATTTCCAGGGCTGCGGTTACGGTTTCTTTGTATACTGTTGGGGCTGCGACCATAGATGAGGTCAATATCTTACAAGCAACCTTACAAGCTATGGGTGAAGCAGTGGACAGCTTTGCTGTCAGAGCGCCTAGACGTTTGTTGCCGCTCGGAGTTTTGGTTGATGGGCTACAAAAGATCCCTTCATGGTCAGGTTTTCAACAGACCGCGGTGGGTGGAGATGCTAGACACTGGGTCATAGCCGCCGCTTCCGTTGTTGCCAAGGTCTACCGGGACAGTTTGATGCGCGACTTGCACGAGACTTCCCCCCAGTACCTTTGGGATAAAAATAAAGGCTATGGGACTAAAGCACACTTAGAAGCGATCCGAGTGCATGGTTTGAGCATCCACCATCGCAAGAGTTTCTGTAAGAGTTTTGACCCCAAGCCTAGCCTTAGGTAAACTATGTACAAAGGAGTGCCTTATGCAATCCATATCGTTTGATCTGCTTAGTGATCTAATCCAGTGAAAATATGAAGCCAAAGTTTATAAAATTTTTGCTGCTGACTGCTGTGCTAGCATTGTGTACGGTTGGGCCAGTTAGTGCCACTGTTGGGGGGCCTTCGTTTATAGAGGATTTGTCTTTCGACCGAGTAGAGAAAGTGGTTTATTATTTAGTGCGGGCGTATGATGGGCGAGGGTGCCCTCCAATTGTCTGGAAAATTAATTTCGCCACCAACGAGCAAGCTGAAGTAAAGTCTTGCGATGAGCTTATTTTCGAGGAGTACTCTGATGAGGATTATAGTAGATACATCGAAGAAACTTTTAGACATCCTCAGACAGAAGGGTTGCGACTGATCAGTCTAGAAGAAAATAGAATTTTTGTAGAGGTGGAGGTGGTGGGGGAGGAAGTGCTTGATGGTGAATTGGCAAGTAAAAGTTTTAGAGCCCGTATTGTACAGAATGGGCTCGAGGTTGGTAATGTTGAGTTCAGTGGATGTTATGAAGACCAGCCAATTGTGTTTCAGGGGTACTTGGTCCCAGAGATAAACAAGCTTTTGCTTTCCATCTCTCGTATAGGAAGTTGTTTTGAGGGTGGTTATGTAAAAGACGATATATTTTTTGTAGATGGGGTAAGTATACAAAATACTGACCCGATTTATGTTGCAAATCAGTTTTCCGGGCCAAAAGTTTTACGGGGTGGTTTAGTTGCTTATGCGTTGACTGGGCCCGTGGATGAGGGGGTAGTAGTTGAAGATAAGACGTCTAAGTTTTTGGACAGTAGATATATTTACGCATTCTCTGTTTTGATTTTAGGAGTAGTGATTGGGGTTGGTGTGGGGTATAAGTTTAACTCAAGAAGGCGAATGAAGAGTATTGACATTCATAATTGAAGGTAAATTCATTGTTTTAGTCATTAACCCAGTACTTGGATGAATGCATAAAAATGTTTTTGCTTTCAAGTTTTGAAAAAGCTAAATTTGGGAGGTAGGTTTTTGGAGAGGTGCCAGAGTGGTCGAATGGGCCGCACTCGAAATGCGGTGTACTCGCAAGGGTACCGAGGGTTCGAATCCCTCCCTCTCCGCCATAAGACTGCTAATATCTTTTGATGTTAGCAGTCTTATGCATTATGCTAGAATTGTCGTATGAAAAGAACACTGCTTATAATAGATGGCCATAACTTTTTATTCAAGGCATTTGCAGTGCCCTTTAAATTTCATTCAAAAAATGGAACCCCTCTTCATGTAGTGACTACTTTTTTATCGCAACTACGTAGGATGTGCGATGCTGTTACGTGTACAGATCTTGTGGTTGTGTTCGATGCGCCATTTAAGACCAGTAATCATAAACTAAGTGATGCATATAAAACGAATAGAAAGATGGATTATTCTCAGGATGAGGATTCACCTTTTAACCACTTACCGAATGTCAAGAAAGTTTTGGGGCATTTAAAAATAAAAGTTTATGAGAAGCGGGGAGTCGAAGCTGACGATGTAATTGCCAGTTTGTCGGCTCAATATCGAAAAAACTATGTAGGCGCAAAAGTATACATTGCGTCGAGTGATTCGGATTTTTATCAGTTGCTTTCTCGGGATGTTTCGCTTGTGCATCTAAGCAGAAATGCAGGCGGATTATTTTTCACTTCTAAATCGTTAAAAGCAAAATATAACGTTACCCCAAAGCAGTATGTCTTGTTCAAGTCATTGGTGGGGGATAGCACTGATAATATTAAAGGCGTGCCAGGTATTGGGCCATTGCGAGCAAGTAAAATAATTAACAAGATGATTAAGTTTGATTATCGTAAGGTGAAAGACATTTTGATGCTTAACAGGAAACTTGTAACTTTGAATATCGAACTGGACATAGTGAAGAGTAAATGGCACTTACTTTCATTTAGTCGCCAGCTCCTGCAATTAAAAAACAAGGATATATTTTTAAAACTCGGGTTGTAG
>CAYYEK010000083.1:0-4192 GCA_964470855.1 uncultured Candidatus Saccharibacteria bacterium | reverse complement strand
GGGACAATTAACTTCTGTAATGGGCACCATTCAAATCTTTAAAATGGTGCCCATTCTGGGGTCCGATATCAAGTCTAAAATCTGCAATTCTTAATTCTTTCTTCTTAATTCTTAATTCTAGATTCTAAATTCGCTATTTGTTATTCTGTATTCGTGCGATCCTTCGACTTAGCTCAGGACAAGTTTGTGTGATTTGTGTATTCGTGCAATATGAAATTTAACTATACCGCCCAAGATCAGCAAGGCAAGCGCCAAACGGGCACTCTGGTAGCAGAGTCGGCTTTGTCCGCAGGTCATCAGCTGAAAGAACAGGGCTTGACCCCGCTTGAGCTTAAGGAGGATAAGCCAACAGATTGGTCTGGATTTTTAGAGCTGTTTGGTTCAGTGCCGCTCGCGGAAAAGTTAGTGTTCGTGGAAAATTTGGAGCTGCTTTTGAAATCAGGTGTGCCTGTAGCTAGGAGTATGTCCATTTTAACCAAGCAGACGCGCAACAGAAAGTTTGCCAAAGTTATAAACGAACTGCACGACGCGGTTGAAAATGGCACCCAACTTAACGAAGCTATGGCCAAGTACCCAAAGATTTTCTCCGATATTTTTGTCAGCATGATAAAAGTGGGGGAGATGTCCGGGACCATGGAGACCAGTTTAAAGCAGCTTGGGGTACAGCTCGAGCGGGAGGCTGACTTACGAAGCCGGGTTAAGGGAGCAATGATGTACCCTATGGTTATCTTGGTTGCTATGATCGTAATGGGAGTGGCAATGGCGACTTTCGTGCTTCCTAAATTAACTTCTGTATTTAAAGAGTTTGACGCTGAAATCCCGGCTGCCACTCGGGTGGTGATAGGGATTACAGACTTTTTTTCCTCCCATCCTGTCGTGGTTATGGGTATAATGATACTAGCTTTGCTTGGCGCTGCTTTGGCCTTACGCAGCCGTCCTGGCAAGCAGTTGTTAGGCGTAGTAGCTTTGAAGCTGCCGGGCATAGGGCCTTTAGCTATCAAGATCAATATCGCTCGTTTTACCAGAGTTTTGTCCAGCTTGCTTTCATCTGGCATACCTATAGTGGAGGCATTGAGTGTGGCGGGTCAGTCTATCCCCAATGTCCGGTATAAAGAAAGCTTGCTTGCTACAGCGGAGAGGGTTAAGCTTGGTAAAAGCTTGACAGACGAGCTGGGGCAGTATGAGCACCTGTATCCTTTTTTAGTAGTGCAGATGCTTTCAGTTGGTGAGGAGACCGGAAGTTTAGAGGACATCTTGGTCCAGATCGCCAGCCACTTTGAAAGCCAGGTCGATGCGACTTTAAAAAATTTATCTTCTATCATTGAACCGTTGTTGCTCATAGTTATCGGTGCGGTAGTTGGTGCTTTGGCTTACGCACTGATTATGCCTATTTACAACATGGGTTCAGCAATTCAATAGTATGAGTAAAATGTTTAGCAAATTGTTATCTGCCAGAGAACCAGCCATAGGTTTAGCCATCGGAGAAAGCAAGGTTAGGGCCATGGAGATTTCTGGTGATCAGAAGCAGGAGCGTGTAGTGGCTTATGCTGAAGCTCCGGTGGCCAAGGGGGTATTTTCTCAGGAAGGCCTTGTAGACAGTAAAGGCTTTGCTCAGTCGTTGGAGACTTTGTTCAATTCTACAGCGCATGGAAAATTTTCCGGCAGGGGAGTTGTGGTAAATTTACCGGAAGCGCACTGTTTCGTGCGGGTGATCCATGTGTCCAGTATGACGGACGCGGAGATAGATGCTGCAGTGCCTTTTGAAGCGGAAAGCTATATCCCTATCCCCATAGATCAGGTCTATCTTGACTGGATGAAGATAGGAGAAAAAGACGGCAAGCTCGCCTTGCTTTTGGTGGCGTCGCCAAAGGCATTTGTGGATCAAGTTTTGGATGGATTAGATGCCGCAGATCTAAGGCCCGAAGCGCTGGAGGTTGAATCTGTGGCCTTGGCGCGAGCTTTGATCCCTGTGGGTAATCAGGAGACTGTGTTGCTAGCCGATATGCGGGCTTCTAAGACGGATTTGGTTATGTTGGATAAAGGTGTAGTGCAGTTTACTTCCACGATACCCATTGCCGGCACTAGCATCACTGACAGCATAGCCAAAGGCCTTGAGGTGGACATAAAGCGAGCAGAGGAGATAAAAGAGTCAGCCGGCTTTTCCAACACCGCAGAATACCCAAACCTAAAGACTTTGATCTTGCCCATACTATCCAGCTTTGTTGCGGAAGTGGAAAAGGTGATAGAATTTCATTATCAGCATCACGAATCAAAATTAGCGAAAGTACTGTTGGCCGGAGGAGCGGCAAGGCTTAAAGGGATAGACGAGTTTGTGAAAGTTTCCTTGCAGGAAAAGTATCCGGAACTGGTTGTGGAGCTTGGTGATCCTACTGTAAATTTGCATTTGGAGGTGCCGGAAGGGCTATCTGGCACAGGGATTCTTAATTACGCCACAGCCATTGGTCTGGCAATGAGAGGGTTGTCTTTATGAGTGGAGGAAGCATAAATCTTTTACCCAAGTCTCGTCAGGTTCAACTGAAGTTCAGGCTTTGGTATGTGATCGGCTGGCGGGCTTACTTAGTATCTGCGGTGTCGTTTGTGGTAGTGGCTTTGGCATTGGTTGGAGGAGTGATTTATTTAGACTTAGTAACAAGAAGTTTGGAGGTAGAGGCCAATGCTTTAAAACAGCAGACAGATAGCAAAGACAACGCGGAATTAAAAAAGCAAGTGGGGGTCATAAACGGGCGGATCGCTGACTACAATGTGTTAGCAGAAAGCCTTCCTAAGTGGTCGCTCTTTTTATCGAGATTTGCTGCGGTAGTGCCCGAAGGGGTGCAGATCCAAAGTTTATCTGTTGATTCTGCCTCCCGCCAAGTGCGCGTCCAAGGATTTGCGCCGACCCGCGAGTTGGCTATCGCCTTGCATGATTTGATCTTGGCAGAAAGCAGTAGTTTTGCAGATATAGATTATCCGTTAGAAAATGTTTCTAGACCGGAAGAAGTGAATTTTCACTATACTTTTTCAGTGAAAGAGGAGGTTTTAAAATGATCCGCGCAGTAAAATATCAAAATAAACTCGTAGGGATCAGTGTGGCGTTTTTAGTGGTGGCTGTTGCATTTTTCGCGTTGCTTTTTCCATACCAGCAACAGATGTTGGCAAGCCGGCTGTTGAAGCTTCAGGAAACAAAAAAAGTGGTGCAAGAACTGCGCCAAGAGCAAACCAACATCCAACTGGCTAAACAAGATCTATCGGAGATGGCAGCTAAGCCTTTGCAGCCGGAGGATTTTTTCTCACGGGATACGAGTTTGGTCGCAGAGATAAAAAATATAGAAAGCATCACCTCCAAACTGGAATTAGACGCCACCTTATCTGTTTCCGGAACCAGTAAAAGCGGTTTAAAGATTTCTGAGAGCAAGGACTTGGTTGGCATCCCATTTGCGCTGACTTTAACAGGGCATTACGCTGACCTGGTGCGTTTTATGGAGTATATGGAAAATGCGGCTTCTCTGACAGCGGTGCGTTCTTTGACCTTAGGCGTGGCGGATAGTCAGACAGTGAGTGCGTCGCTTAGTGGTTCGTTTTACATTAAACCAAAATAGCCATGAAGTTGCCAAGTTTGTCAAAATTAAATTTCAAACAACCCAAACTGAAAGGCGTGTCTGTAGGTTTTCGTTTTCAGTGGGCTATATATCTGGTGTTGGTATGTGTACTAGCAGCCGATCTATACGTACTTCAGTCCGGGGCGCGCAAACTCATAGCCTCACAAAGTGAAGAGGTGGGAGCTAGAAAGATCGTGTCTACAAGGGTTAATTTCGAAGGTTACAACAAAGCGCTAAAGCGAATCGAGGGGGCGGATGCATTTCTCCCACAACAGCCAGTAGCCCGCAGTCCTTTTGACAAACCGGAAAAGAAATAAAAAACTTCCCAAAAACAGGGAAGATTTGATTAGCCTCGACAGCCGAAGCTTTAAATAGAAGGTTGGCCTGCCAGCCGAAGCCCCGCCAAAGGGCGGGCAGGCTTAGCGAAGGCTGGTGCGCCCAGTCCCGACGATTCTGTCGGGACGACCGTTTGCTTAAATTATAGGCTGGTGCGCCCAGTCCCGACGATTCTGTCGGGACGACCGTTTGCTTAAATTATAGGCTGGTGCGCCCAGTCCCGACGATTCTGTCGGGACGACCGTTTGCTTAAATTA
>CAYYEK010000082.1:0-4271 GCA_964470855.1 uncultured Candidatus Saccharibacteria bacterium | reverse complement strand
AGTTATTAAAAAGAGAGCGGGGGTGGGAACAAGGTAGCGAGTTTCATTTTAAGAATAATTCCGATAAAGTACGCAGGGATTTTTTAAGTGCAGTTGCCCCGTATGATTTTTTTTATTATGGCGTAGTGATCAATAAAGACCTTAAAAAGTTGTGGGGTGATGGCTTTAAAGATAAGAAGTCGTTTTATAAATATACCTGTGGACTAGTGTTTGAAAACGCAAAAGCCAAGCTTGTTGATGCCACGGTGGTTATAGATGAAAGTGGGAGTCTAGACTTTAAACAGCAACTAGCAAAGTATTTACGCAGAAAGCTAAACAATAATGTAGACGACAGAAAGCAAAAAGTGGTTGCAAAAATAAAAATGCAACGATCTGAAAGCAACAATCTTCTACAGTTAGCAGATTATATAGCTGGTACAATTAATAGGTCAGTATCAAACTCAAAAAAACACGCTGACGAATATAGAACAATAGTTGCTCATAGAGAAATACGTGTACAAATTTGGCCAAATTAAAACTTCCGATCCTATCCCTTACGGGAACGCGGTGATAAACACCACAGTTCAGATCGGAAGCATTTCCAAATTTATTATATCATAAGCAGCGTAGAAGTTCAATGAAGGTTAATAATTTTTAATTACTTTTATTTAAGCCTTTTTATGGCACTTCACCCAGATTTTCCGACATCTCCGCATGAAATATTAGACCCTGAAGTTCGCTGGTTTCCAGCGGACGAGGCTTTGCGTGAGCAAGGGAGCGAGAAACTATTACCACCGCTGGTTCACGCTTTGCGTAAAGAAGTTAAAGCGTGGAGAAATAAGAATTACGAAGGGGCAAGTGAAACCAGTAAGGCATTATTGAATTGGTGGTTTAAGTCTGAACACATGATGGCACGTGGTGACGGTGTGCTGTTTAACTTCCAGTATTACTTTAGCCAGCGGGAAGCGGTAGAGACAGTAATATACTTGCATGAAGTCGCAGGTATTAAAGACAAGTACGACTTACTCCGTTATGACAGCAGTGGCTTAGTCTCCGCTGGAATGTTCCCAGAAGATTGGCGGCGTTTTGTGGTAAAAATGGCAACTGGGAGCGGGAAGACTAAGGTGTTAAGTTTGATACTGGCATGGAGCTATTTTCATAAACTCTATGAAGCGGGTTCTACGCTTGCCAGAAACTTCTTGGTTATTACCCCTAACATCATTGTACTAGACCGTATACGAACAGACTTTGACGGGCTTAAAATATTCTTTACTGACCCAATACTGCCTGATAACGGCTACATGGGTCAAAACTGGCGGGATGACTTCCAGCTTACTTTGCATATACAGGACGATATTGGTTTAGTCAGGAAAACAGGCAACATTTTTCTTACTAATATCCACCGTGTTTTTGATAGCCACCAGACAGAGGCAAGTTCTACAGATGACGATACTACCGACTACTTTTTGGGGGCTAGGCCAGTTGGGGCTACCAACGAGTCCAAACTGGACTTGGGCAACATAGTAAGGGGCATAGACGAATTGGTAGTGCTTAATGATGAAGCGCATCATATCCACGATGAAAAGCTGGCGTGGTTTAAATCCATACAAGACATACATAACCGCCTAAAAATGATAGGCGGAGAGCTAAGTTTGCAAGTAGATGTGACGGCTACACCTAAGCACAATAACGGAGCTATTTTTGTGCAGACTATTTCTGACTACCCACTGGTAGAGGCTATTCATCAAAATGTGGTAAAACACCCCGTACTACCAGACTTGGCTAGTCGTGCAAAACTGGTGGAACGGAAAAGCTCTAAGTACACAGAGAAGTATCAAGATTATATACATTTAGGCTATTTAGAATGGAAGAAAGTATATAACGAGCACATAAAGATGGGTAAGAAGGCCATTATGTTTGTCATGACAGATGATACTAAGAATTGCGATGAAGTAGCAGATTATTTGGGAAATACGTACCCAGAGCTGAAAGATGCCGTACTAGTAATTCACACAAAAAACAACGGTGAAATATCTGAAAGCAGTTCTGGTAAGAGCAAAGAAGAACTAGAGGGCTTACGGAAAGATGCAAACTCCATAGACCAGTTAGACAGCAAATACAAAGCTATTATTTCGGTGTTAATGTTGAAAGAAGGTTGGGACGTGAAGAATGTGACCACTATTGTTGGTTTGCGTGCCTACGTTGCCCAAAGTAATATTTTACCTGAGCAGACTTTAGGTCGTGGGCTTCGCCGTATGTATCAAGTACCCGATATGCCAGAGTATGTGAGTGTAGTGGGTACTCCTGCGTTTATGGATTTTGTGGAGTCTATTAAAAATGAGGGTGTGGAGTTGGAGAAGAAACAAATGGGCGAGGGAACTGCACCCAAAGCTCCCATTGTGGTTGAGGTAGACAACGAGAATACGAAAAAAGATATTGAAGCGTTGGACATTGAAATCCCGCAAATGACTCCAAGAATTTACAGGGAATACAAAAACCTGTCAGACTTGGAAATTGCGAAGTTTTCCCACACCAAGCTGCCTGTACGGGAGTTCAGCGAAAAAGAAAAGCGTGAGATTATTTTCAAAGACATTACGTCTGGTGAGATAAACCACAAGACAGAGCTGGATAGCGACATGGTGGCAAACTACCAAAGTGTGGTAGGTTACTTTGCTCAAACCATAATGAAAGAACTGCGGTTGGTAAGTGGGTACGATATTTTGTACGGCAAAGTGAAAGAGTTTATACAAAGCGAGCTGTTTAACGCTCCTGTAAACTTAGAAGATTTAAACACTCTACGAAACTTGAGCGAGCTGGAAGCTACTAAAACAGTTATTGAAAACTTTAAGAAACATATAAACTCGCTAACGGTGCTGGATAAGGGGGAGGCGGAAATTCGGGATTATATAAAAATTTCTAAATGCCGTCCGTTTGTAGCTAAAGACCAGGGCTATTTGGTGCCTCAAAAGAGTGTGTTTAATAAAATAATCGGGGATAGCCACTTTGAGTTGGAGTTCGCCAGTTTTATGGAGAAGTGCGACGATATAGTCTCTTACGTGAAGAATTACTTTGCTGTGCATTTCCGTATAGACTATAAAAATGCAGATGAGTCTATTTCCGATTTTTACCCTGACTTTATTGTGAAGTTGTCGCCCAAGGAAGTATGGGTAGTGGAAACAAAGGGGCGAGAAGACTTGGATGACCCGCTCAAGATTGCTCGTTTAAAACAGTGGTGCGAGGACGTAAACAAAGTGCAGAAAAAAATCACCTACAACTATCTGTATGTTCGACAAGAAGAATATGAGAAATATCGGCCAGCCAGTTTTAAACAGTTAGTAGGTCTTATGTAATCATGGTATAGTTATTCTTTGTATGGTCGTTTAAATCCTTCACGCGATGTAAACCCAAGGGTTCAATATTATATTTTATGCCAACAAATAAACAATCAGGTGGTGCTGGTGAAAAAGAAGTCATCAAACTTGTTTTGTGCCCTAATTGTCGAAAAAAGCTCATGTTGTTGCCACCTGGCTATCCATTATTCGATGTGCAGTGTACTGGCTGCTATTTTCGGGCACAGGTAAAAACAAATAAGTCCAAGCCCAAGAAAGAAATTTTTGGTGCAGGTTGGCAAATTATGGAAAAGGTTTTAAAGTCGGGTTTTATTACACCTCCACTTATTGCAAACTTTAAATGGTCAGATAAATCGGGAGCACATCAAGAAATTCGCTTTTACCCATTTGTGCCAAAAAAGAACCTTAAGAAGTACCAGCTACCTGAACACGCACGAAGGGCTAACTATTGGATGTTCAATTATATTGGTTTAGATGAACTTCCATATTTCACGGAATATAAAAAATAAGCCCCGCTTATTCGCATATTGAACAGTTTAACTGTGCTAACCTAACCAACTCTACCCCTTATTCTCGCGAATAGTTCCGGGGTAGGTATGGAGGATGCTAATGGTTTAGAAAAAGTGTCACCCTTTTTTTAAAACTTTTTTGTTTGATAGTTTATGACTACATACACATTTAGTCCAATTCAGACGAGAGAAGAATTATTTGAAGCAGTAAAGTTTATACACTTTGCGTGTTATGGGTTGTGCAAGGCTGCTTTTGGGCGTTATTTGCCGAACTCGGGGAATATGGGGGTGTTTTGTCACTATGAAGATGAGTTTGAGTTTTTGAAGACCTTGCAGAAGGACTTATGCGAGCCGTCGAGTAATCCGGATACAAAATACTTTAGGTAATTAGTCCGAAACGTAACCAAAATAGATCTCAATTAGCTCTTTTAGC
>CAYYEK010000081.1:0-4352 GCA_964470855.1 uncultured Candidatus Saccharibacteria bacterium | reverse complement strand
AACAGGAAGTAGTAATAGTAGTATACAGAGAACATTTTCCGCCAGAGGCGGACCCGCCTACGGCGGGGACAATTGACAGTTAACAGAAAGTAGCGAACAGAAAGTAGTAATAGTAGTATACAGAGAACATTTGACAATTAACAATTTCCGCCAGAGGCGGACCCGCCTATGGCGGGGACCATTGACAGTTAACAGAAAGTAGCGAACAGAAAGTAGTAATAGTAGTAGAAGTAGTATAGTATTAAGGGTTAACGAGTTCGAAGGTTAACGTGTTCACGAGTTCAAAATTTTCTTAAAGTTAAAAGTTTGCAGTTGAAGTTATTACTTTTGAATTATGAGTTTTGAATTTTTAAATCAATTTGCAATTTGCAATCTAAAATCTACAATTCTTCATTCGCTTTTCGTTATTCTTTATTCGTGTGATTAGTGCTATTCGTGTATTAGTGCAATATTCAAGATTCTATATTCTAGATTCGTGCGATTCGTGTTATTCGTGTATTAGTGCAATACTCACTATTTGTAGTTTCGTAAATACCCGCTCACCAACTAACCCAAGACGCAAAAGGAATTAGCTTCGCTTTTGTTTTTTTATTTTTTGTTTGTTTTAGCTTATTAACTTTACAGTATTTTGGACAGTTGGTCTAGCTTTACCAGTAAAGCCGTGTTTTCCGTCCTTTTTTTATACTCTACTGAATTTTCCGCCAAAGTTTTGGCAGAGACCACTAGCCGGTGCGGTATACCTATGAGGTCACTATCTGCAAATTTCTCTCCAGCACTCACCTCCAACCGATCATCATACAAAACTTCCACACCTCTTTGGATTAAGTCTTCATAAAGTTTATCAGCCGCTTCTACAACTGCTTTGCCATCCTTGCCAGGCAAACTAAGCAAATGCACTTTAAATGGTGCCACACTCTCAGGCCACAACAAACCCCGCTCGTCATTGTACTTTTCAGCGATCACACCCATCAAACGAGATACGCCTATACCATAACAGCCCATCACAGGATACTGCCTTTCGCCTGCCTCGTCTGTAAAACCCAACCCAAAGTCATGACCGTACTTTTGGCCAAGATCGAAAACATTACCCACTTCCGAGGCTTTAGCTCGAGCTAGTTTTCCTCCGCATTGTTTGGGACAATCAGCCCCAACTTCGACTTGCGCTATCTCCGTGTTTACACAGAAATCACAAACCTCGCAGTACAAGATATCATCCTCACCTGCGTCAGTCAAAACCATGAATTCGTAGGAAATTTTCTTGCTAAAACTGCCACCCGACGCTTCCGTAGCCTTTGCAACTAAACCCATCTTTTCATATACTCGCAAATAGGCCTGCTTAACTACTGAATAAAACTTGTCAAAATCTTCCTGCGAGGCATGGAAGCTGTACATGTCTTTCATCAAAAACTCTCTTCCGCGTAAAAGTCCGGACTTAGCCCGTAACTCGTCGCGAAATTTCCAGTGTATCTGATAAACGGCCAGAGGTAAGTCTTTGTACGACTGTACCCTGCTTAATACCAAAGGTGTGACAACCTCCTCCTCGCTTTGCCCTAGGGCGTATTCGCGCTCCGTCCTGCTTTGGATTTTAAATAATACGTCTATCCCTGACCAACCTCCCGTAGTTTCCCAGATCTCTTTCGGATGGAGCATAGGCATTATTACTTCACTGCCACCTATCGCGTCCATCTCAATTCTTACCAGGCCGCTGATCTTTTCTAAAACTCTCCTTCCTAAAGGTAGATAGCTATATACTCCGGCCATTAGTTTGGACACAAATCCAGCCTGTTCCAAGAGCCTTGCATTCACAGTGGGTTCATCCCCTGAAACAGTTTTACTGGTTTTTAAAAATATTTTACTTTGTCGCATAAGTAGTTGTTAACGGATGTTGTTCTGCTTCGTATATTCGTAAAATTAGTATTTTTGGGATTCAATTCGTACCTAGTAAGTTAAAACAGTTTTCCTAAAACCGCTCCCAGCCCTCCAAATCCACGGATATCGTTGACTGTAACAGCAAACATAAGTATCAGCAAGAGTAGAAACCCTATAGCGTTTACTGCCTGTTCAAACTGCTGGTTATTTGGTTTACGCCTGACTTTTTCAACGAGCAAAAATAGCACTCTACCACCGTCCAGTGCGGGAAACGGCAAACTGTTTAAGATAGCCAAATTCAGCGACAAGAAAGCCGTAAACTGCAACAAATACGGTATACCGAGCTTTGACGCCTCACCAGTAAGCTGGGCAATTTTTGCCGGACCACCCAACTGATCAAACCCTACTTTACCGGAAAAAACACTGCCCAAACCTACCAAAATATTTTGAAAGCTCGTGGCCGTGTTAGCCAATCCAACTAACGGCGCTTTATACCAAGGGTATGACAAGTTTCCCACTAAGGATATGACAATACCAGTCAGATACCTATTTTCCGGCACTCTAAACTCCGGTGACACATTTACAGAAAGCTCTCCGCCAGCCCGACTAATTTGAAAAGCCAGGGGTTTGCCTTCACTTTCCGCTACTATTTCTTGAAGCTGGTCAACACTTCCGATAGACGCACCGGAGATATTTGTTATGCTATCCCCTACTCTTAAACCTGATTTCTGGGCCGGACTATCAGCCTTTACTTCAACTATGGTTACTTTTAAGTCGCGGATACTTCCTCCATATGGGATTTCACTTGTATTATCGTAAACTGCCGGCAGACCCACCATCAAACCTATGCTCACCAACACCCAAGCTAAGACTACATTCATGACCACGCCAGCCAGCAAAGTTGCCAAACGAGGAAAAAACGGTTTACTGGTAAATGCTTTAGGATTTCCCACCTGATCGTTATTTTCCCCCAATATCTTAACAAACCCTCCGAGCGGGATAAGGTTTATAGAGTACACAGTGTCCTCGCCTTGGGCTTGCTTGGCTCCCCAAACGATTCGCCATTTGCCACCAAATTTCTGTACCCCAGCCACGCGAGGAGGGAATCCGAAACCGAATTCGTCTACTTGCATGCCGCTTTTTTTAGCCACCACAAAATGCCCCAGCTCATGCACAAACACAAGAAGGCCTAAGACAACTATGAATATGAGTATGGTTAGTATCATTTCTTCAAATTAAAATAAAAAGTTAAAGGATGAATATACTACACGAATTACACGAATATAGAATCCAGAATCTAGAATTTAGAGTTTAGAATAGCGAATATTACACGAATACACGAATTTCACGAACCTGTCCTGAGCTAAGTCGAAGGATATCACGAATAAAGAATAGCGAATGAAGAATTGTAGATTTTAGATTGCAAATTGGATCCATAAATGGGCACCATTTTATGAGACCCGAATGGTGCCCATTACATAAGTCAAATGTCAATGGTCCCCGCCATAGGCGGGTCCGCCTTTGGCGGAAAAACTTCAACTGCAAACTTTTACTACTTCTACTACTATTACTACTTTCTGTTCGCTACTTTCTGTTAAATGTTAATGGTCAAAGGTCAAATGTTCTCTGTATACTACTATTACTACTTTACAACTCTCCGCTCACTGTCAATGGTCCCCGCCGTAGCCGGGTCCGCCTCTGGCGGAAATTGTTAAATGTCAATTGTTTTCTGTTCCCCTTCACACTGTCATGATCTCCTTTTCTTTTTCTTCAGCTTGCTTTTTAATTTCTTCGTTTAATTCGTCTACCGCGGTTTGTAGCTTTTTCTGAAACACCTGTTGTTCATCTTCTGTCATCTCACCATCCTCCTTGGCTTTTTTCGAAGCCTTTAGCACATCTTCCCTTACATTTCGCACGCCTATCCTGGCTTTTTCCGCTACTTGACCAACTAGCTTCACCAACTCTTTCCTTCTTTCTTCAGTTAATTGAGGCAAAATAACTCTTATCACCTGCCCATCACTTGAAGGGTTTAAGCCTAAATTGGCTGCTTGGATGCCTTTTTCTATGGAGCCTATGTTAGACTTGTCCCACGGAGTCACTACCAAAGTACGCGCATCTTGAGTGCCTATATTTGCCAACTGCGACAAGGGCATAGTGCTACCGTAACTATCCACCTGGACATTGTGCAAAAGCGCTGGGTTTGCCCTGCCGGTCCTTAAACCAGCCAATTCGTGGAGCATATGCTCCAAGGCTTTGTCGGCATCTGCTTTGAATTGTTTTATAAGTTCATCGATCATATGTGGCTAGAAATAATGATTTACGAATTGCAAATTTGAAATTGTAAATTGTGTTGGAAAAGAGAATATGGAATTTAGAATTAAGAGTTTAGAATATTGAATATTACACGAATACACGAATTTCACGAACTTGTCCTGAGCTAAGTCGAAGGATATCACGAATAAAGAATAGCGAATGAAGAATTG
>CAYYEK010000080.1:0-4444 GCA_964470855.1 uncultured Candidatus Saccharibacteria bacterium | reverse complement strand
GCACATCGGACAACCTCTTGGCATCCCTGGACTTGGCTCGAGCCGAGTTTAGGGACAGTAAAACCACAGACGCCAAAAGTCCTATAATGGCGATAACAACTAAAAGTTCTATCAAGGTAAAACCTTTTTGATTCAAAATCTTACGCAATCTTATCACCCCCTTACATTTTTTGCCGCATATTTATAAATATATGCTCTAGATTCATTATAACAACACCCTTGTTGCTTTCAAAAAAAGTTATCCACTTAAAAAACAGGTGTAAACTTCCTAGCCTACACTGCTCGCCAAGTTGTAGATTGGAAGAAGTATCCCCGCCACCAAAGCGCCCACACCTATACCTAAGATAATCATAATCACCGGTTCCAGCAACGTAGTCAAAGTGGAAACCCTTTCGTCTACTTCTTGCTCGTAGAATGCTGCTAGCTTTGCTAAAATTTCGTCAAGCTGGGCAGTCTCCTCGCCAACTCTGACCATCTGGGTAACTATGGGCGGGAACTCCGGATGACCTTGCAGTGATGAGTTTATACTTTCACCGCTAGCTAACCTTTCCGAAGCTTTAAGTAAAATATCTCGATAGATGATGTTATTGATGATGTCTGCCACGATCTGAACCGATTGGATAATAGGTATGCCCCCAGCGACCAATGTGGAAAGATTGCGAGCAAACCTGGCTAGGTAGATCCTGACAAATATCCCGCTAATTATAGGCACCCGTAATTTCATCCTATCCCAAAAATATCTACCTTCCGGAGTAGCGACATAAACCCTAAGTAACACGAACGCAATACCTAGCCCAAGTATCATCGCCCACCAGTAAGAATTTATAAACTCGGTGATCTTGATCAATACTTTTGACACGGTAGGCAAGTCACCACCTTGTTCTACCAACACCTCAGTCAATTTCGGCAAAACAAATTTAAACATCAAAAGCGCTACCGCAATCAGCGTACCTATGATAAAAGCGGGATAAGTCATAGCGGATCGCACTTTTGACTTTAAGGTATAATCCTTTTCCATCTGGTCAGCCAAGTAGACCAATGACTTATTTAAGGTCCCCGACACCTCCCCTGATCTTACTAAGCTGACAAACACCCCACTAAAAACAGATGGATACTTGGAAAGGGCTAAAGACAAGCTTTCACCGTTCTCTACTGACTTCATAACTTCACGAGTTATGACAACCAAGCGCTTACTAGTAAGCTGGGACTCTAAGATACGAAGTGACTGCAAAAGCGGCACCCTCGCACCTATGAGCGTTGCTAGCTGCCTAGTGAACAACACCAACTCTTTACTGCTGATAAACTTATCAAAAGGGTTGAGCTGTTCAAAAAAGTTTTCTTGCTTGACTTCCAGACTGATGATCGCCCAGCCATTCTCGGCCAACATGGCCTCGGCTTTTTTTTGGTCGGACGCGACCACTGTCCCTGTTTTGATCTCGCCGCTGGGATCCTTAGCTTGATAAAGAAACTTCATAGATATGCTTTCAGCGCATTAAAGATACAAAATAATCATTATCGCGAACATAGGGCTGGGCCACTTCCAACTCAACCACACCCTGCTTAACCAACAAAGCCAGAACTTTATCCATAGGCACCATACCTGACTCAAGGTTGGTGTGAATAATGTTGTCAATTTCGTATGATTTGTTATCTCGGATGACATTACGCACCGCGTGGTTAGCAACAAGTATCTCGTAAGCCGGCACTCGGCCGCCGCCCACCTTGGGCAAAAGGCGAAGGCTAACTATCCCCAAAAGTACGCTAGCCAACTGTGAGCGTACCTGTGCCTGTTGGGTTGGCGGAAACACATCTATGATACGATCCACGGTCTGGGCCGCATCGTTAGTGTGTAAGGTTGCAAAGATCAAATGTCCTGTTTCAGCCAAAGTTAGTGCCGAGGCCATAGACTCCAAGTCGCGCATTTCACCTACTAACAAAACATTGATATCTTCGCGTAAAGCGCTCTTCAAGGCTTGGGCGAAGCTAGGAGCATCCACATTCACCTCCCGCTGGGTAACAACGGAATTTGCAGGCTGAATCAAAAACTCTACTGGGTCTTCGATGGTCAAGATATGTTCGGAACGGGTTTGGTTTATCTCATTGATCAAACTTGCCATAGCTGTGGATTTACCATGCCCTACCGGTCCCGTAAATAACACGAGCCCGTTTCGCTTTTCTGTAAAGGCTCTCAGCACTGGCGGCAAGTTCAACTCTTCCAAGGTCAAGATGTGATTAGGGATAGTTCTAAGGGCTATGCCGACACTACCTTGATAGGTATACACATTGACCCTAAAACGAACGTTGTCCTTGTACGAGTAGGATAAGTCAACATCTTGTTGTGTTTCGAAAAGTTTTCGTTGGGCTTCATTTAGCATTAACCCAGCAAACGCCCTGACCGACTCGTCGCTTAAGACTTCGTAAGTATCCAACCTGATGAGCTTGCTGTCTACGCGGATAATCGGAGGCTCGCCAACCTTGAGGTGCAAGTCAGAAGCGTTGCGCTCTACCACTAACCCCAACAGTTTACTTAATTCCAGTTCACTTGCTTTATACATATTCGTTTTGTAAAATTTGATTTATACTTTGGATAATTTCTGACAAAGATTGCTTACTTCTGCTAAAGACTCCTACTACGGGTAAATCTTTTGGATACTTCGGTGGATCTAGTTCATAAACAACGACCAACCGCTCAAAAGCTTTCTTCAAATAAACTGCAGACAGTTCTTCAAGATCATATGCATCTGGATTGGTTATGATTAAAAGCTGCGCTGAGGAAACTGCCAACTTCGACATATCCTGCAAGACCACAATTTCTTTTCCCACTCCGGACAAATGCCGCGCGTATAGATCTGCCCGCGCAGTATCGGTATCTAAAACCGCTATAAACACAGTGTGCCGTTTCGCTGTCATTTACTACCCCTACTCTTTACTGACCCTTGCTACTTCTTCTAAGGTTGTTTCGCCTCGAAGTGCTTTTATTATACCATCCTGACGCATAGAGATCATGCCCAGTTTTCTTGCTATCTCAATAATTTTTACTGGTGCAGTCTTAGCTAACACCAAATCTTTAATTTCATTGGTCACCGGAAGCACTTCAAAGATACCAATCCTACCCTTAAAGCCGCTCTTGTCGCACTTGTCGCATCCAGCACCTTTTTTAAAGGCCATCTTAGTTATATCAAGATTGTCCAGATACACAGGAGGTACGCCAGCTATCTCTTCACGCAAAGAGCTAAGCAAAGTTTCTGCCACCTCCATGGGTGCTGCGCAGCTGTCACAAATTTTCCTAACCAAACGCTGGGCCATAATGGCATTCAGCGAAGCAACTAACAAAAATGGCTCTATGTCCATATCTATCAACCTCGGCATTGCTCCTGCCGAGTCGTTCGTGTGAAGAGTGGAAAAAACCAAGTGGCCGGTCAAAGCAGCGTGTACCGCCAACTCTGCAGTCTCTTTGTCACGAATTTCACCAACCATGATAACATTTGGATCCTGACGAAGGATACTCCTTAATCCAGCAGCAAAAGTCAAACCTATCTCCGGGTTAACCTGACTTTGGTTGACACCTGGAATAAAATACTCGACCGGGTCTTCTAGGGTCACAATGTTGACCATGTTGGTATTCAACATGGACAAAACTGAGTACAAGGTGGTTGACTTACCACTACCTGTGGGTCCGGTGATCAAAAATATGCCGTGAGTTTTTTTTATGTTTTCCACAGTCCACTCGGCCGCTTTCCCCCGCAAACCCAACTCTTCCAAAGTCGGAGGCTTAGTGCTCTTATCCAAAATACGCATTACTATCTTTTCACCATAAATCAAAGGAAGTATGGAGACACGTAAATCAATTGACTTGTTAGCAGCGGTCACATGGAAACGACCGTCTTGCGGCAACCTGGACTCGTCAATTTTCAGGTTAGTCAAAATTTTTATGCGGGACACTATAGCTGAATGTACATGCCTTGGCAACACCAAAGAAGCATGCAACACGCCGTCTATCCTGTACCTCACCCGCACATCCTCATCGGTAGGTTCGATGTGAATATCTGAAGCCCTGGCCTCTACGGCGTTGGACAATATGACATCGACTATCCGCACGATCGGGGCACCTTCAATGTTTTCCTGCGTGGCTGTTTTTGCTTTAACAATGGGCTTTATCTCTTCAGCTTTTTGGGTTTGAAACTCTTCTAGTGCAGCACCTACCACAGTGCTTAAATTTTTTCTCCTGCCCAATATGGAATCTATAGAAGAAAGTGAAGCGACATGCAAAATGACATTAAGACTAAACTTTTTTCCTATAAACTCCAACGCCTGAAGTGCTTGCAAATTAGTCGGGTCTTGAAATGCGACTTTCAAACTAGACTGTTCCAAAGAGAACGGTGCTAAATTGTAAAAATTTTGTGTTTCTTTATTTAGTTCTTCATACAATGAAGCTACATCACCT
>CAYYEK010000079.1:0-4554 GCA_964470855.1 uncultured Candidatus Saccharibacteria bacterium | reverse complement strand
ATCGAACTTGCTTTTTGCTCCACTGTATGACATATACCGGACAAGACCGAAGATAGGTCGCTCAAGCCAACCATCTTATATGCTAAGAAAAAAACCTAGTAAAGATGTAGAAAGACCTGGTCTAGATAAATTAATACCTATCCATTAATAATAGTTGGGCAACGAGAATAATCTGTCCCATCTCAGTTTCCGATAACGGCCTAGACGTCACGCCTGCTGTTCTGGATACATGCTGCTGAATTGTTTCTCCGCATAAAATACTTTTTTGCTCCGTGAAAAGCTCAATAGTATCAAAATATGCACCTGGACAAATACTATTAGTCGGCCTGTTATAACCCAAAATCACCGATATTGACCCTAAGGTTTTTATCACCATACGCCGCACGTACCCATTTTGTCCTATCGCTCCTAAATCCGGCAAAAAGTAAGCATCGGAAATAATTGCCGCTCGCGCCGCCACGTCCTGCCAAGACACAACGTAGTTATAATTATCAGGCTTCAATCCACCGCTAAAAAATAATAAACTTAAAGAATTCTTCCTTACGGTTTGAGGGATAGACTCCTGAAAATCTTGCATTAAACCTTCTGCATCATACTGATCTAGTGATCCCAAAACTTTATGTTTGGAATAATCTATAGCGAGTGAGCCACCATAATCACACTCCAAACCAAACCTAGCTATCACCACAGGACAAACTATATCTTTTATAATTACTGAAGAAATAGTATCCTCCCTCAACGAATACACTTTCACGGGATAATAATTAGGGTAAACTTTTATATCATACAAATTTAAGCCCTTAACTGCCGCGGACTGCACATCTGAAAAACTAGCGTCCAAGCTAGCCCTAGCGAATGTAGCCACATATCCCACCTCCGCATTAGTGGTGCGCGCAAGCAAAGCCGAATAATATCCCACAACCTGCTCCTTAGTAATTGAACTACCAATCAATTTCTGTAAACCAGCACCGTATAAAAGCTGCTCAGTACCAGACTTTGACCAATCCGGAACAAGCGAAATAAGACCGGTTTGTTGCCCAGAGCCTTGATTCACTGACATGCCCCCAAAGTTCGCCCCTGTCGTACTATAAGTAATATCAAAACTCTCCGAATACCCACGACTGGTTGTTAAATGCAGTTCTAATGTTTTAATGCTCACTAGTTCATCTATAGAACCACCTAAATACATCGTAAAAAAATCATTGTTGTTTAAAGTTATTGGTCCGTTATTTTCCAAATACATAGTTTTAGGCAAATTTGTCACAGACCAGTTTAATGTGATTGGGCCGGGGCCTTTGTATTGAAAAGACATAGGCCACCTACCCTGTTTACCTTGTTCTGCATTAATGGCTTGGGTGGAGGTTGATATAAAGTCTGCGTTAGCATAATCGTAAGAGACATCTCCAGCAAAGAGACCATGCCCCAAGTACCCCTCCCAAACATAGCCTTTGGTTGCCAACATATTACTTTCTGCAACACTGGTAGTATAAAAGTGCTTTTGTTCTCTAGGACTATAAAGTCTGACAAGCCCCACCTCACCACCACCAGCATATAGATTTGGCACATAGCCCAATACCCCTTCTAAATTAAAGCCCCCTGCCCTTACTGTTTCCATTTCCTGTTTGCTGGTAGTATAGAAATGCTTTTTGGCTTGCGGATTCCACATGCGATACACAGGCTCATTGTTGGCTTGTTCATACTTGTACATATACCCCATTTCTCCTTCCAACCTGTAGCCATGCCTGGCAGCTGCTTCATTCGCCTCTTGCCTATTGCTAGTGTAAAAATGGTCATTAATAGCGGGATTATACATACGGATCATAGGCACTCGCTCGGCAGCAAAGGCTTGTGATGATGATAAAAACACTAAGGCCAAAACTAAAAGCGCACCGCCAAATATGAAAGCGTTGGCGGATTTGAAAAATGTCAGTTTCATACAAATAGATTAATACTCTTAAGTAATTATACACTAGACGGACCAAATCACTCGGCATCTACAGTATCCACATACTTCCCTACATCGAACTTGCTTTTTGCTCCACTGTATGACATATACCGGATAAGGCCGAAGATAGGCCGCTCAAACCAAGCCCGATCATGCACGCCACCTATACTCCAAGCGATCCCTGTATACCCATTTGGATCCCTACCGTCTAACGAATACTTGTCATTTAGGTAGATAGCCGTTTTCATGGCGAGTTTTGGATTTCTGCTCCACTCCAAAATTTTTTTTGCCCAGTACATACGCATATATCCATGCATCTTGCCTGTTTTCACCATTTGCATCTGTGCTGCATTCCATAGTTCATCATGGGTTTTAGCTGCTACTAGCTTATCTTGAGTATAGGTGTACTCTCTGGGGTCCCTTCCATGCTTTTCTAAAGTCCTTTTAGCCCATGCAGGAAAACCGTCTGTTTTGTCATAGTCTTTGTTATATAGACAAAAGTTATCTGACAACTCCCTTCGCACAATGAGTTCTTCTAAAAGTGCAGACACACTACTAGCTTGCCCCGAGCTTCCATTTTTATGTTTGTCTAATACATCTTGGATAGAAGCCTTCACGCTCTTCAGAACTTCCAAGGCTACCCTTTGGGCTGACAACTGCCCAAAGTGCAAGTAAGGAGAGAGCCCCGACTGCCCATCAAGGCTTGGGTCATTTCTTTTGTCCGCATACTCATCTAGTCTGTGAGATATAAACTTTTTCAGTGCCTTTAAGCCTGCCGCCTCTCCCGGCTTTGCCCAGTCTACCTCTCTTACACTTTTATCTGATTTTATACTTTTCCTTACCTTCCCCCAATCCACGGATCTACCATTCAACTTACTACTTACTACTTTGTACTTACTACTTCCTATGTTTGGATACTCTTCTAAAAACTCCGGCAACAGTTTGTGCAGCTTGGGGCGCAGGGTGTAAGCACCATACTCCTGCTTTTGGCTTGCGATCCACGCGGGAACTATGTTATGCGCGTCCACTTCATAAAACGGAATTTGAAGATTAACTGCAAGCTGTTTGTTCCAGTTTTGTTTGTAGCGCAAAGGGTTAAAGTCAGTAACCACAGCTCCAGCACGAATATGCTTTAAAAACTTTTGTAGCTCCTTAACCGGCTCTCCTTGCAGCAATACAAATGGGATACCAAGTGTGGCCAGCCCAGCTTCCACCTGTTCAAGTCCGGAAAGCATAAAGCCCAGCATCCGTTCTGTGGCAAAAGCAAAGTTTTTGCGCAAGGTAAACACTACCACCAACTCTTGTTGGTGGGCCCTGGCCAGTTTTTGGGCGTAAACTAACGCCCAGTTGTCCCTTACCCTCTGATCCCTATTCATCCAATACACCACCACCCCTGACCCTGCTTCAAAATTATTAAGTATCCTGGTTCGTTTGAAATCCATTTAGACCAACTCCTTTGCTCTATCCTGAAAAGGTTTTAATGCTTCAATATTTTGTTCCACGACTTTTACCACCTCTCCCCTTCCCAATTCAAAAAGAAAACTCAACCTATCTTTACTTCTAGCAATCGTACTCATTGGCCTAGCTCCGGCATGTTTAGGGTACTTGATGACTATAGGCTGACATACTTTCATAAAATATTGAAACTTTGCCATACCCTCTATGTACAAATCCTTTCGCTGCTTAAGCTTACCTTTAACCTGTTCTGGAAAGTTACGGCCTTGAAAAACCCTGAAAAATAAAGTACCTAAGTATTGCCGAGTGCCAAAATCCCAAAAAGGAAAATTATCAATGACAATATATCTCCTTCCAGTCTCCCAAGGCCTACTATAAATCCCAAAAGGGATCAAGTTTGAATCTACAAGATGAGCGATATCGCCTTGCAGGTGAGCATTATGGATAGTCATACAAGCCTGCAATAAATCCCATTTGTCCAAGTTATTAAAGTTATCTTTGTTAGAAAAGTACTCAAGTCTATCTAAAACAAAATCATAAGCCGTGAGCTGCAGCTCAGTACTTGACTCTAAAATTCGACCCCAAGCCAAGGGTCGTTTTTCTTGGAAAATCTTATGGATCAACTTGCTAGTGTCTACAACGGGCTCACCAGAATACAAGCGTCTTAAACTTATAATTTCTTCATCGACCAAATCCTCGCACCAAATCTGCTTAATGTATTCAAACTGACTTGCGACGAAATAAGCCGCAGTTGGAGTGCTGGCAGATACCGCAGTCACAAAATCAGCAGATGTAACCCCCTGCTTTGCAAGTTCGTATAAAACCCCAGCCGCGAAAGCAGCCCTCATCCCACCACCATGCGCGATTATGTGCGTTTGCATAAAATTAATGGACAACACTTACAACTAACCTCTAGACTCTCAGCTTATTACAAGAACCTATCCGAAAAATACTATTCTGTCATTCCAAACTAGATTTGCCTGCCCGACACTGGCGGGGAATCCAGAATTTGGCTTATTTAATGGATCCTGAATCCCTCCTATGCTCAGAGCTTCGGCGGGCAGGCAAGATCAGGATGACGGATAGGAGTAAAATTCATGGCTCTAGACTAGCAGACTAACATCTGTTAACCTAGATTTATGCTTAAGTACGCG
>CAYYEK010000078.1:0-4558 GCA_964470855.1 uncultured Candidatus Saccharibacteria bacterium | reverse complement strand
TCAATGGTCCCCGCCGTAGGCGGGTCCGCCTCTGGCGGAAATTGTTAAATGTTCTGTGTACTACTTCTGCTACTATTACTACTTCCTGTTTACAGTCTGGTTAAGGATTAAGGATGAAGGATCAAGGATAGTTTTCTGCTTCCTGCTTACCGACCCCTTTTAACTGTCAATGGTCCCCGCCGTAGGCGGGTCCGCCTCTGGCGGACAATGTTCTCTGTATACTACTTTACTACTGTTACTGCTATTACTACTTTCTGATAAATGTCCTTGGTCCGGCCAGCTGGGCATTTTTGTGTTTTAGGGGGGATTTTTGCTATACTGGATTAGTCATTAGTCATTAGTCATTAGTCATTAGTCATTAGTCGATAGCTTGGCCCTGCCTACCGGCCCGCTTCGCAAGAGCTTATCGAGGCGAGCAGGCAGGCGTCCGAATCCGCCAGCTGGCGGAGAAAGAGGGGTGATAGTCAATAGTCGCGAGTCAATAGTTGCCAGTCAGAACCTGGAAGCTAGAACCTGACAGCTGAAAGCTATCGCGCTAACGCGCTGTTTCCCATTTGTATATTCGCGATTACTATTTATGGAAAGACTTGAGGAGATAATTCAAAATCGGAAAGATAAAGTAACAGCATTGCACGGTGCCGGACTTGAAGCCTACCCTTCTACTACCGGCAGAACCCATACAAACAAACAGGCTTTAGATGAGTACGATGCGCTTTTGGGCAGCCCCGTCACACTTGTGGGAAGGCTAAGAAGTATGCGAGATATGGGCAAGCTTCTTTTTAGCCATATAGAAGACGGGACGGGGAAAATCCAAATTTTTCTGAAAGACGAAAACTTTGAGGATGCAAGCAATTTTGAAAAATTCAAGTCGCTTGTAGATATAGGTGACTTTATAGAAGTGAGCGGCACACTGTTTCAAACTAAGACCGGGGAAAAAACTTTGGAAGTTAAAGCCTGGAAGATGCTAGCAAAATCGCTCCGCCCCTTGCCTTCCGAGCATTTTGGCATTGAGGATGAAGAGACTAAGCTGCGCAAACGGTATCTAGATATCTTGCTCGATCCGGAAGTTAAAGAGTTGTTCGTGAAAAAGGCTAAGTTCTGGCAGGCTTTTCGTCAGTTTATGCTGGATCATGGGTTTTTAGAAATGTATATGCCGATTTTGGAAAGTGTGCCTGGTGGAGCTGAGGCCGAACCTTTCACCACGCATCACAATGCTTTGGATCAGGATTTTTTCTTGCGGATATCTTTGGAACTGCCTTTGAAAAAGATGTTAGTGGCAGGGTATGAAAAAGTTTTTGAGATAGGTAGGATTTTCCGAAACGAAGGCATCTCGGCAACGCACCTACAAGACTATACCCAGATCGAATTTTATTGGGCTTATGCGGACTTCGATATGTTGCTGAAGTTTTGGCAGGAGCTGTACCAGTATGTGATAAGGGAAACATTTGGAACATTGCAGATAGAAACAGAAGGACAAATGTGTGATTGGGGTGGACAGTGGGAAAGGGTGAACTACCTTGAACTGTTTAAGAAACATACAGGCCTAGACTTGGAGAGTGCCACAGACGAAGAGCTTGCGGGGTACTGTGCCAAGCACGGCATAACTTTTGAAGACTTTGCCAAGCGCGGAAGGCTTATGGACCTAATCTTTAAAAAGATCCGGGTAAACCTTCCAAAAGACAAGCCAGTGTTCTTGATCAACCAGCCCATAGAGCTTGAACCATTGGCTAAAAAAGTTCCGGGCAACCCTAAGTTGGTGCAAAGAGCGCAGCTCATAGCCTATGGCTCTGAACTGGGTAAAGGGTTTGGTGAGTTGAATGATCCGATTGACCAGCGCGAAAGGTTTGAAGCTCAGGCTGCATTACGTGAGGCGGGAGATCACGAAGCCCAGATGTTTGACCATGAATATGTAGAAGCTATGGAGTATGGCATGCCGTCAGCTGCAGGGTTTGGGGTGTCAGAGAGACTTTTTGCGGTACTCTGTGGGCGTCCGATTAGAGAGACGGTGGTGTTTCCGCCTATGCGGGTTAAACACGATTAAGATTTGACAGACAGCCACATGTGTAGTGTGGCTGTTTTTGTATTTCCAAATCTTGGATTATCGTGATAAAATGCAGCATAAGCTCAAATGGCTTACGGAACACAATTAGCAGTCGTTCTCGGGGCGGTGAAGAACCAGGCCGGTCAGATTTTAGTTGCCAAACGCGTGGATATGTCTATCCCGGATGCCTATGGAAAATGGGAGTTTCCTGGTGGTAAAGTTGATTTTGGGGAAACCCCGGAGGCTGCATTGGAACGAGAAATCACTGAAGAGACTGGGCTTGTGATAAAGCCGGTTAAACTTATACCCAAACTATTTACTCATGTCTGGACCAGAGGAAACGGCACAAGCTTTCAAGTGTTCTTGTTAACTTTTGAGTGTGTGATTATAGGCGGTTCACTCAATAATGCTCTGGTCAGGGATGAGATTGGAGAGTTGGTGTTTGCCGAAAAGTCTAATCTTTTACGGATGAACTTACTTCCTAATGTTAGAGAAGCTTTGGAATTTTTATGATGAAACCTTGCTTAAAACCTATCCGGTGGAACTCTACTTTGGGGCAAAAGATGGCCCCCTACTTTTCTCCTGTAATAAATTTTTAACTTTTTAGATTATATGTTGGATATAAAATACATCCGCGCCAATCAAGACGCACTGCAAAAGGCAATTCTCGATAAAAACCTCGAGCTGGACTTGGAAAGGCTTTTAAGCTTGGATATGCGACGAAAAGAACTGATGCAGGAACTGGAGGAGCTGCTAGCTACTAAAAATCGTTTTAGCAAAGAGATCCCTACTCTTTCAGAGGATGACAAAAAGGCTAGACTGCTCGAGATGAAAGAATTAGACGTAAAACAAGGGGAGGTTGAAGAGCAGCTGAAACCTGTACAGAAAGAGTTTTCAGATTTGATGCTAAGGGTGCCAAATATCCCTTCTAAAGAAAGTCCTGTAGGAAAAGATGACAGCGAAAATATGCCGTGGCGCTTCTGGAGTCCGTCTTTAGGGGATGTGGATCCTAAAGATGCAGACAAGGTTAAACAAGTTGAGACAAAATTTGAGTTCGCAGTCAAAGATCATATGGAGCTTATGCAGGCACTTGATCTTATAGACTTGGAGGCTGGTGTTAAAACTTCCGGGTTTAGGGGGTATTATCTGAAAAATGAAGCAGTGCTTATGCAGTATGGACTCATGTGGCACGCTATGGAAAAGTTGCGGGCTAAAGGATTTACCCTTATGTCTACGCCAACACTCGTCAGGGAGTTTGCTTTGGTGGGTAGCGGACATTTTCCGTTTGGAAAGGATGAGATCTATCAGATCGCTAATAGCGGCCGCATCAATGCCGGTACTGTGGAAGAAAAAGAGCCTTTGTACCTAGCCGGGACTAGTGAATCCAGTCTCATAGCTTACTACGCGGATAAAATTTTGGAGGAAAAGGATCTGCCTGTCAAAATGTGTGGGATTTCTCCTTGTTTCAGAAGCGAGGTAGGCAGCTACGGCAAAGACACAAAAGGTCTTTACCGGATCCATGAATTCATGAAAATAGAGCAGGTGATCTTGTGCAAGGCTGACATAACCGAAGGCGACCAGTGGTTGGAGAACCTACGGATGATCGCAGAGGAGATGTTGCAGGACTTGAAGTTGCCCTATAGAGTTTTGAACATATGTACCGGAGATATGGGGGCGGGTAAATACAAGATGTATGACATAGAAACCTGGATGCCGGGGAGGGGCAAGTACGGCGAGACCCACAGCGATTCCAATTTGACCGACTGGCAAGCCAGACGGCTCAATATCCGTTATCGTGACTCCAAGGGTGAGATAAAGCATGTCTTTACTTTAAACAATACTGCTGTGGCTTCTCCTCGAATTTTGATCGCCATAATGGAAAATTACCAGCAAGCAGATGGTTCTGTAAAAGTTCCAGAAATCTTGCAGAAATATGTAGGTAAGGACTTGTTAATACCAAATGTACCACAAAGAGTTACCTAGAGAACCCCACCAACCACTCTATGTTGAACAGAGAGTTGTTCAGCAAGTCCCAGGGGGCGATGTAAGGCTGTCTCTTGAAAAACGAGCTTTAGAACTAAGTAATAGACTGGGACGAAAACAGGCTGAGTTGATAGTAAAACTTCAAACCCACGGCATAGAACCCCTAGAACGAGAAAAATGTGTAGGAGATTTAGAAGAAATTGGAAACGAAATCAGCAATTTTTGGCGAAATAATCCAGGCTATGTTACTGAAGCGTTAGCCATTATTTTAAGCGCAAGTTACATGGCTACCGTGACCAGAGCAGAACACTCTGAACGGCTGAAAAACCTTCTCATACAGGGTTTGCCAGACAAGATTCGTGTTTATTTACAAAACTTGATCAGTAATTTGGAAAGAATAGCAACAACTGCCGAACAAAAACGACCAACTTCGAACACTAACCCATATGCGACAGATTTTGGAAAATATCCTAGGTCTACTGGCCAAAAAAATTATTGAGCAGTACCACCCCCTTATCGTGGGTATAACAGGTA
>CAYYEK010000077.1:0-4687 GCA_964470855.1 uncultured Candidatus Saccharibacteria bacterium | reverse complement strand
AATGTCGATGCCGGTCAGATCAGCATAATCCGCGTGGCAGATGTTATAAGCGAAATTCAACAATACATAGAAAAATTGATCCAGATGGGATTTGCGTACCACACCAGCGACGGAGTGTATTTTAGTATAGAGAAGTATCAAGAAAAGTTTGGTGACTATGGAGATTTGGCCGGAGCTAATTTTTTGGCTGGAAAAAAAATCGGAGCTCGCGTTAAGGTGGATGAGTATGAAAAAGACAACTTAAGCGATTTTGCCCTGTGGAAAACGCAGGACGAACAAGACGCGCAAATTTTTTGGGATCATCCTGTTTTAGGCTCTGGCCGTCCGGGTTGGCATATTGAGTGCTCGGTGATAAATAGCGTAGGGTTTGCAGGTAAGGCGGTTGATCTGCATACCGGTGGTGTAGACTTGATATTTCCTCACCATACAAACGAGATTGCGCAAAGCCAGCCTCTGCAAAACCCATTCGTGTTGCACTGGGCGCATTGTGAGCATTTGCAAGTCGATGGGAAGAAGATGGCAAAAAGCGCTAGAAATTTTTACACTTTGAAAGATTTGGCAGAAAAAGGTGCCAACAACGTATTGGCGTTCCGCTACCTTTGCTTGCAAACCGATTTTAGAAAGACTATGAATTTTACTTGGGAGAGTCTAGAAGCAGCGAGCACCGCCTTACAGCGGATTTACGCGATAGTAGATGATCTGCGGGATACAAAGACGGCCTCTGGTGAAGGTGCAGGTGCTTACGAAGAAGAATTTTTTGCAGCTCTAAACAATGACTTAAATACGCCTAAGGCTTTGGCTGTAGTTTGGGAAATGCTAGGCGATGTAAAAGTTAGTGGCCCGGAAAAGCTTCAAGTCATACAAAAAGCTGACCAAGTGTTGGGCTTGGACTTGCTTAAAGAAAGAAGTTTTCAGGTTCCGGCTTCAGTTCAAACTTTGTTGGACGAACGGCAAAAAGCTAGACAGGAAAAAGATTTTTTAAAGTCAGATGAGCTTAGAGAAAAGATCCAAGCTTTAGGGTTTGAAGTCAAAGACACCCCTGTGGGCCAAAAGCTCCACAAAGTTTGAGGCGAAAAAGTCGTCCCCAGAGTATCCCCTGGCAATCCACAAGCAAGAAAATTCCCCTTTGATTTTGGAAGGAAACCGTCTATTTCCTTGACCTTGCCCAGCCAAGGTTTTTTCTATAGTATGAAAAGGCTATGGATCAGATAACTATCTCCGCGCTAGAAAAGCTCCCCCCGCAGAACCTAGAAGCCGAAGCCTCGGTTCTGGGTTGTTTGATGCTGGACAAGGATGCCATTATCAAAGTCGCGGACCAGCTCATACCGGATGATTTTTATGATTTCCGCCACAGGATGATCTATGAAGCCGTGTTGGAACTGTTTGAAAAAAATGTATCCATAGATATATTGACTGTTTCCAACAGACTAGAAGAAAAAAAACTGATAGAGCAGGCCGGCGGTCATGCTTACTTGACTTCACTAGTCAACGCTGTCCCAACTAGTGCTCACCTGCTCCACTACTCGGCGATTGTCAGAAAAAAAGGTACCTTAAGAAGACTCATTGATTCAGCAGCAGAGATCACCAGGTTGGCGTATAAAGAGGAGGGTGACGTAGAAGATATCCTAGACAGGGCTGAAGGCCGGTTGTTCGCGGTCTCGCAAAAGCACCTAAAGCAAAACTTCGTGCCTTTAAAATCTATCTTGCACGAAACTTTTGAAAGGATAGACGAGCTGCACAGAGACAAGGGCAAATTGCGAGGGGTACCTACAGGGTTTGTGGATATGGATAGGCTTTTAGGTGGGCTACAAAAATCCGACTTGGTCATACTGGCAGCCCGGCCATCTATGGGAAAAACATCGTTGGCCTTGGACATCATCCGTCAGATCGGAGTACAAAGCAAGATACCGGTTGCGATTTTTTCTTTGGAAATGAGCAAGGACCAGCTCTCTGACAGGTTGCTGTCTGCACAGTCCGGGGTCAATCTGTTTAAGATCCGCTCAGGCCAGCTAAACGATGACGATTTTTCTCTTTTGGGTGAAGCTATGGGTGCTCTTTCTGAAGCGCCTATCCACATAGATGATTCTGCTGGGGCCAGCATTATGGAAGTTAGGACTAAAGCCAGGAGGATGCAGGCCGAGCACAAGATAGGGTTGGTTATCATAGACTACTTACAGCTCATGCAAGGTAAAAGTTCCAATTCCGACAACCGCGTGCAAGAGGTATCAGAGATTTCCAGGAACTTGAAGATACTGGCTCGTGAGCTCAATGTCCCGGTACTAGCTCTTTCCCAGCTTTCTCGAGGCGTGGAAGGAAGGCCCGATAAAGTACCGCAACTGTCTGACTTGCGTGAGTCAGGATCCATAGAGCAAGATGCAGATGTGGTCATGTTTATCTACCGGGAAGATATGTACAAAGGTAAAGATTCGCGCAGGCCAAATATCGCAGAAATTCACATAAAAAAGCACCGCAATGGACCTGTCGGCCAAGTGGATTTGTTCTGGGATAGCGAACGGGCGAGTTTTAAGAATTTGGATAAAACTTACGCGTTTTCTCCTACCGAGATACCAGCAGTGGTGGCAAATTAGTTCGTAGTTGCGAGTCAAGTAGTCGATAGTTGCGAGTCAAGTAGTCGATAGTTGCGAGTCAAGTAGTCGATAGTCGATAGTCGCGAGTCAGGTAGTTGATAGTCGATAGTCGCGAGTCAGGTAGTTGATACCTAAGAAGTAGTAATAGTAGTACACAGAACATTTGACATTTGACAATTGACATTTGACGGAGGACATCAACAGAAGCTCTAAATACTAAATACTAATTTCTAAACAAATTCAAATATCAAATTTTCAAAAAGTTCAAAGTTTTTAGTTGAAGTTTTGCCGGCAGAATGAACAACAGTTGGCAATCAACCTTTAACATTTAACTTCTGTAATGGGCACCATTCGGGTCTCATAAAATGGTGCCCATTCTGGGTCCAGTATTCAATCTAAAATCTTCAATTCTTAACTCTAAATTCTAAATTCCTTATTCAAGATTCTAAATTCGCTATTCGTTATTCGTAAGTATTCGTGCAAAATTCACCACTTTTTCCCTCCATGCTCCCCTCTTCTTTGCAAAAAGCTATCAATGAATTTGCCAAACTGCCCGGCATCGGCCAAAAATCTGCCCAGCGGTTGGTGTTTTTTTTGCTGAAACGTAGCCCAGCAGAAATAGAATTATTTTCGCAAGCTGTGGGTAAACTGAAAGACGGTGTGCAGTTTTGCGTTGAGTGCAACATCATGACAGACGCGGAAGTTTGTGCCACTTGTAAAGACCCTAGTCGTGACAGCGGAAGTGTTTGTGTGGTAGAAGAATCATTGGACGCCATAGCCATAGACTCCTCAGGGTACTTTAAGGGCAAATACCACATCTTGGGGGGCGCTTTGAACCCCATGGAAGGGGTCGGGCCTGAACAGCTTCACATCCAAAACCTTTTGGACCGGCTAAGAACTAAAACGGAAACCAAAGAAGTCATCATAGCCACGAACCCAACTTTGGAAGGAGAGACCACAGCTTTACATATCTCCAAACTGTTGAAAGCCGCTTTTCCAGAGTTAAAGATAACCCGCATTGCCAGGGGCTTGCCAATGGGCGGGGACCTGGAATATACTGATCAGATCACTTTAACCCGCGCCCTAGAAGGCCGGAGGGATTATTAGAGCCGCAATGGTCTATGGAGGATCGTTACTTTCAATGAGCTTTATTAACAGTTGCGCTGCTGTTTGGTAATGGCTGCCAAGGTTCACCTGAAGTTTCTCCAAGAGTAATCGAGAGGCGCTTTGAAGTTTCTCTGTCTGATATACCATCAGATATGCGGTCAGCTGATCTTTCTGTTAATGAAGTGCCACAAGTTTATTTTTGAATCAAAGAGATCCAAGGCGTACTTGTCAAGACGGTAGGGCGTTGAGGGTTAAGGCAGAAGTTAAAGGGGGGTGTTTGGTGGTAAGTTACTGGATTCCTGAACCAGGGCCGAGTTGTATAATAGTAATAGATGGAGATATCCGCATGCTGTTGAACAATTTGTACTATCTTGGACCTTATCATGTTGAACATAATGCCGAGGTCTTAAAACAACTCAGGTAGGTTTTTCATTGAAGTGCATCCAGACAAAACAAAATAGGGCTGCTTGTGCCCTATTTTTGTATGTTTTAGAATTATTTTACAGATTCTATCTGGACCTCGGTGAAAGCTTGGCGGTGGCCGATTTTGCGGCGGTATTTGGATTTGGCTTTATACTTCAAAACATGGATCTTTTTACCGCGTCCCTGCTTTAACACTGTGGCGGTAACCTTAGCTCCGCTTAAGGTGGGTTTGCCTAGCTGGTAGTTAGTATCATCAGCAGTTAACAGTACTTGGTCAAAAGTTACTGTTTGCCCTACTTCACCAACCAATTTTTCTATTTTTAATTTATCTTTTGGCGCTACCAAGTATTGCTTCCCGCCTGTTGTAATGATCGCGTACATAAAAAAGATCTAATCTATAAAATATATTATTTGCCTTATTTTACCTTAAATTGAGGTTTTGTGTCAAATTAAGTTTGGGTTTGTTTATGGCGTTTTTGGGCGTAAAGCAAGAGCATAACCAGGCCCATCATAGCCAGGGTAAGCACTCCTAAAGCGATGAGTTTGCCTTTGGATTGGAGCAAGACTGC
>CAYYEK010000076.1:0-4694 GCA_964470855.1 uncultured Candidatus Saccharibacteria bacterium | reverse complement strand
TACCTGCTGTTCTCAAGGCTCTGCCTAAAGCAAATAGTGAAACTAGCGTATCCAAGTTGGCAGACTGTGGGCTTACTAGCAGCACCTTTTGGCAGCGCTTCAACAGTTCAACTGCTGGGGCAAAATTTGTCATAAATATTGGTAGTTAGGACTTACGAGGCTTTTGCCCAAAGTCTGGCCGAAGCCCGTCCTTTAGGGCTTTTGAGCCACAAGGGTTTGACCAATTACTTCCTTATATTGCTCCGGTATATGGAAGACCGTAGCCCAAAACTTCCGGCTTCCAAATATCCTCACAAAATACGTCGTACTAGGCCAAACTCGTAAGTCCTAGAAGTTTTAAAGAAGCCTAAAAAGTCTGTTTATTTTCAACAGTTCAATCTACCGGATTTTGCTTAATCGGTCAATAACTAGTAAAATTATACATACTATAGTAAGACTAACATACCCAATAGATGAGCCTGCGTAAAATTTACAAAACTTCCTTAAAAGACCTGGATGCTTTCGCTTCAAGCTTGACAGCGGAGCTTTCAGGGGGGGAAATTTTAGGATTATGCGGCCCTTTAGGGTCTGGTAAAACCACTTTCACCAAACACTTAGCAAAACACCTTGGTTTTCCCGGATTAGTCAGTAGCCCTACTTTTACTTTAATGCAAACCTACTCCCCGGTTCAAATTGGAAAAGTTAAAGGAGCAGCCTTACACCACCTTGACCTTTACCGCATTGAAAACGAAGATGAACTACAAGCTCTCGGACTAGAAGAATACCTCAATTCAAAACCAGATGTCGCTGTAGTTGAGTGGTTAGATAAATTTCCTGACTATTTTTCTACATTTCAACCTGTTATCATAGAATTCAAACCATGAAAATACTTTTCCCAATCTTAACAACTCTTTTAGCGCTTTTGTTTCATGCTCACTCGCTTGCAAAAACAAATGAGTTTGCCATAACTAGAGAAGCTTTAGTCACCCAAGACGAATCTTTAAATCTTGAATCCCAAGAAAATTTGTGGGGAAATTTTCCTACCAGTTTTGCCACACAACCTTTGGCTCTAGTCCACCAGACACCGTTAAATATAGTACAGCCAAAAATCAAATCAAAGCTAAAACCAGAGTTCGCGTATCTAGCCCTAAAGCCTTTGATCGCAGAAAAAAAACACCAACCCGAGGATGCCTTGTTGACCATCGAACAAAACAGGGCGGTTCAATTCAACCCCGGAAAATCCGGTTTTTACCCAGACATCCCTAAAACCATTGTCAGTCTCGCAAAGTACGGCAGCATTACTGAGACGGTCGCACAGGCTGCCGGAGTTACAACCCTTCCTGGCAAACAACTTGGGCAGACCAACACCCTAGGTATCAATGATTGGCTAGGTAGGGGTCGGTCCAGTTTTCGCGGTAGCTCTAAAAATCGCCGAACAAATATCAAGGTAGGGATGGAAAAAACCAAGGGCGTTATTCTTGCCCCAGGGGAAGTATTTAGCTTTAACAAATTTGTCGGTGGTGTGGAAGCAAAAGACGGTTTCGTGCCTGAAATAGTGATTAAAAAAAGTGGTTTAGCTCCAGAACTTGGTGGTGGACTATGTCAAGTATCATCTACGATTTTCCGTGGTGCTGTAGCGACTGGGCTTGCTATCAAGCAAAGAAAAAACCACTCGTTTGCCGTATCGCACTATGCTCCTCAAGGTACTGACGCCACCACCTATACTGGAGTTATAGACCTAGAGTTTATAAACGATACCCCGGGACATCTACTGATATGGCCTAAATACGAAAATGATGACACTATAGTTTACGACTACTATGGCACAGTCGATAACCGAAAGGTAAGCTTAAAAGACCCTGTTCAATACGACCGAAAAAGCGATGGCTCACTCAAGGCTAACTGGGAAAGAATTGTGGAAAATAACGGGGAAACCTTAACAGATAATTTCAAGTCTGTTTACTTGCCGCCCTCTCAATTTAAAAAAGTTGAAACCTTTGTTCCAGTTAGCCCCGACCCTCAAAGCCCAACAAGCGGAAGTCAACCCGAACAAAACCAGGACCAAAACACTGCACCAAACAGCTCAACCAGCCTTCCAACCCAACAACCAGAAGACGACCGTCCCCCTGAAACAAAACCTTTATGATAGACAACTCATTTGACGACCCCAACCAAGTGCCACAGAGCAGCGAGGAGCTGCTCATAGACAACAAGCTTCGCCCGTTGCGTTTTGAAGATTATATAGGTCAACATACCGCTAAAAGTAACTTAGGGGTTGCCCTAAAAGCAGCCCAACAACGAGGAGAGGTGTTGGAGCATGTACTTTTTTATGGACCCCCAGGACTTGGCAAAACCACACTTGCCGGGATCATAGCTTCCGAGTCAACTCGCGGCCTTAAGATCACTTCAGGAGCTAGTCTTCAAAGGGCTGGGGACCTGGCGGCAATCCTCACCAACCTGCAGCCTAAAGATGTACTTTTTATAGACGAGATACACAGACTAAGTAGTAACGCAGAGGAGCTTTTGTATCCAGCCATAGAAGACCAGGCATTAGACATAATCGTTGGTAAAGGACCTGGCGCCAGAAGCATTAGGATGCAGCTGCCAGAATTTACCCTGGTCGGAGCCACTACTAGGATAGGACTTATCTCGGGACCTTTACGGGACCGCTTTGGCCACATTTTTCACTTAGAATACTACACCCCAAGTGAGTTACTAGAAATTATCCGAAGATCGGCCCGCATCCTACAAGCCCCTATAGATGAGGATGCGGCTGCATACATAGCCCACCGAAGCCGCGGCACACCACGCATAGGTAACAGACTACTGAAAAGAGTCCGAGATTTTGCCCAAGTGGAGGGAAGTGTTAATATAACACTAGATATAACAGAACAAAGTTTGAGCGCTCTTGGTATCGACCCCTTAGGACTTGACCATGGCGACCGACTCATCCTCGAGACTTTGGTTTATAAGTTCAATAATGGGCCCGTAGGGCTCCAAACACTTTCCGTAGCAACCGGAGAACCGGAAGATACAATCAGCGAGATATATGAGCCTTTTCTTATTCAACAAGGACTAATCCAAAGAACCCCAAAGGGTCGTGTAGCCACAGAAAAAGCAGTTACCCATCTAAGCCAGCAAAAAAAACATGAATAACATCTCCAACAGCATAAGCATAGCTATAATCGTCCTCTACCTCCTGCTGGTTGCAGTGTTGGGTCTAGTTGGTTTAGTATCACTAGCCATCTTGCACAAGCACGCGGAAAAGAAGTCGGTTGCCACAGGGATAAGCATGGTGTTTATGATTATTTTTACCATCATTTTTTTAGTTTCTTTAAAACCTTTAAGCAATCTGTAAACCCCCCATGCACAAGCTTTTTGAATCTCAGTTGGAAAATGAGAAAATCTACCTTGTGATACGAGAGCATCCGGTCTTGCCAGGACTCAGACTTTTATTTGTTGGCTTTTTGGCCATCTTAGGCATTGCCGCCCAAACCCTTATCCCTATCTTAACTGAAGGCCTACTAACTCCCTACGGACAGAGCATCCTCCAGTTGGCCATCTATGCTTACTACCTGGCGCTACTGATCGGTGGGTTGCTGGTGATGGTCTTCTACTATCTATCGCTACAAGTCATAACGGAAATGCGCATGGTAGATGTTGACCAAGCAGGTCTATTCCGCAGAAAAGTTACTGAAATCCAAATCGAAAACGTTGAAGAAGCCACCAGCCATGCCACCAGCTTTTTGGCAACAGTGTTTAACTATGGCAATGTCACTGTCCAAACCAGCGGATCCATAGCAGAGTTTGAGTTCAATAACGTCGCCCATCCAGAGCAGGTAAAAAAGCTTATTATGGACCTTTACGAGCAGCGTAGGAAACACCCCTTACTGACAAAATAGCGGATCTTTTAAAGCAGCTCGCTTGCACCCTTTTCTTCCAGTTTTTTCACTACCTCACCCACCTTGCCAGTGGTATTTTTTTTACACACTAAAAGTGCGTCTTCGGTATCTACCACCACCAAATCTTCAACTCCTAGAAAAACAGTTGTCTTGGCGGGTTTGGTAAAGGCGAAATTACCCTGCCCTTCCATCTGCTCAACGACTCCCGGCTGAGGGAGCTTATTTTGATCCAAAAAAACAGCGTAAGACTCCCAGGTGCCAAAATCCGTCCACTCGAAAGGAAGTGTTACTATTAAACTTTCATTGTTTCTATGTACTTGCTCGGTTACTTCCTCTATGGGGCCACTGGGCATAGAAGCGTACTCGGTGTGGAGATCTGACCCTTCTAAAATTCTTTGCAGTGGTGCGTACCACTCTGGTTTATATTTTTTATACATAGCCAAAAAATTACGCGGAGTCATACAAGTGTGATTGGCGTGCAACAAAGCTCCTTTATCTAGATATTCCTGTACTATAGATTTATCCGCGCGCCATAAAAATTGGTCTACCTCAAAGACCTCCACCCCACCCGACGCCAAGACTTGTTTTCCTGGTAAAAGATAATCCACCCCCATCACCGCAAATTTTGGGGCATACACCCCAGTTATATACTTATCAGTCAGCCTTGCTTGTTCGTCGCATATTGAAAGAAAGCTAAAAAACTTCTCAGACGGCTTCCTAAGCACATCGGCCTGAATCAGCATAAACGGCTCGTCTTGTTCTATCTTATACAAATTCATCGCCGCCAACCCACTTGCCGGACCAGTGTTGAGG
>CAYYEK010000075.1:0-4716 GCA_964470855.1 uncultured Candidatus Saccharibacteria bacterium | reverse complement strand
TCCAGCTTTTATCCTGCCCCTAAGGTAGATAGTGCAGTGGTGCATATTGAACTTTACCGCATGGCTTTAGTGGAGCCGGGGTTGGAAAAGCTTGTGTTTCGGGTTGCCAAGGCTTTATTTTCAGGCAAACGCAAACAAATCCACAATACTTTATCTGCTAACTTGCGACTACCTAAGGTAAAGGTAGAGGAGATGCTAGATCAAGCTGGATTAACCGGGCTTGAACGACCGGAGCATCTTGAGGTTAAAGATTTTATAAACTTGGCCAGGCTATGCTAAAAAGTTTTTTTAAAGAAGTCGTCAGGGTCACTACGCGTCTACTAGCCTGCGGACAACTGATTTTTCTTCCATGCTTACTTTGTGGTATAGTATAAGCACAAATAATCAGGCAAAAATAAAAAATTATGCAACCAGTCAATCAGCAAAAGGCCTTAATCGTAGTCTCGGTTTTGGCTGTGGTGGTGTTGCTGGCCACTACCTTTTTCAGCAATCCCCAGTATTTGTTCAATGTCAGCGAAGAAGAAAAGCAGGCTATTAAACAACACCAGGAAAGTATTAAATCCGCCTATAGGTATCCTCCAGAAAGTAATGTTGATCAGGAGGCAAGCGAAGCGGTTTGGCGCCAAATTTTTTCTGTTTCTGATATTGATGCGGAGATTATCAGGGAGATTGGTGCGGATAAGCGCTATAGCCCGCCAAGACTGAGTGAGACAGACCTATTATCTACAGATGATGGTACTGAGAAGGCAGTTGTAGAGTATTCTAAAAAGTTGCTAGGTGCTGTCAATAAGTTTCAGGCTTCTTCAGCTCCTTTATTGAACGAGTCTTGGGGTGATGGAGCGGATCCTTCATCAGTATATGCCTTAGCACAGATTACTAAGGAAACGTTATCAGAAGTTCGTGACCTACCCGTGCCCGCACCCGCACGAACTTTACACCTCGCGGTTTTAAAAGGTTTGGCTCCATATAATGAGCTAGTGAGAGATCAGGACTTAGCAACTAGAAATTTACTACCAAGAGGATCAAGGTGGACGAAAACTACAAATACTTACTTAGCTATGCAAGATTCGGTGGCTGAGATGAAAACCGGAGTTGTTGCCATTCAGAATTATTTTGGTAAGGACTTGGTATTAAATCAAGACGCTGAATCAAATTTCGCCGTTAAGACCGCACATGCTTTTTTGCCTGGCACAGGGGTTCCGGTGAATGTAACAAGTGACTTGCCGGCCTGGTGGGAATTGTTAATGAGGGACATGATAGGTATAGCGGTTTCAGATTTTGTTAAAGATACTGTCTCAAAGTATGTGAAGAAAACGCAGTCCCAGTTTTTAGTTACTAATTATCTCTACTATTCTGATGCGTTAGTGAATTCCAAATACTCTAATGATTGGCTGAAGAAGTACGTATCCAATCAAAAAGATCGTGATATTATAAAAGAACTTTTGCCGCAATTCAGTTGTGGCAATGTAAACGAGGAGGATGTGCGTAAACAGTTGCGAGATAAAGCTTTAGAGTATTTAGGTTATGACCCAAAAAAAATTGACCCAACTGATCCCAATTTTTACACTTTATTGCTAAAAGCTTCCAACCCTAACTCTACGAGTGCGGCAATTTCTGAAGAAGGCGCTCTGCTTTTTAACCAGTCTATGGCTACAGTAGTACAAGCGGAGGCAAAAAGATCGGCGCAGTTAGAGTTGTTGGCACCAGGGAAGAAGGTGCCAGTCACAAATGAGTTGGATCCGAAGATAGCAAAGGCGCTTTCGGATATTGATGCAGAAATTCGTTCAGCCTTGAATTCGATTTTCGGGATAGTGGAACCTGCTAGTGCTACAACCGGGGGGTATGGGTTTGGGGCCTATGTGATAAATGCAGTAAAATCGGTTATCAAGTTATTCGGCATTTCTAATGCTGTAGTGTTGAATGAACAAAAGATCTGCGTAAAGACACCGGTATTTGCAGGAGTAGTACCACCTGAGATGGGTGGAGATGGAAGTGCCGCCGGGCTGCTCGATTGTTTCAAAGACCCCAATGCTTGCGCTGACAAGTATGGTACTCCTAACGACGGAGGTAAAAGTACTGGCAGTGGAGGTTAGGGTAGTGTTAATCCAAATCGAACGCTTTCACAATGACCTTTAATAAACTGACAAAAATCAGGACAGTGTTGTATCTTTTCAGCTTTATTACGCTGACCGCGCTTTTTACAGTGGGCAATCTAGCGGAGGCTAATCTGCAAGCGCAGGAGCAGCAGCGTAGGGCGGTCTCGCAAGCCCCTGAAGGCCGCGTGCTGCAAGCAACAACTGGAAATGTAGAGAATACTATCTCCGACGCACTTGTTTTGGAATTGGATCCACAAAACCCTCCTTTAGGATCTATTGCAAAATTAAAGGTGTCTGTAAAGAAAGATAAGTTGATTGTCGGGGATCAAGGCCTCGGTTTTACTATAATAGGATGGACGGATTGTGGTTTTTTTTCCTGTACAAAGGCCTTCGAGAAAGATATTAAAGGTACGGATACCGTAGTTGACTTAAATATATCCCCTGAAATTTATAAATCTATTGGCCAGAAATCTTTGGAAGTTAAGGCCACTAGTGTGTTTACATCTTTTGGCTCCACGCGTACTACATATACAGGGAAGATTAATTTTAATGTGGCCGAAGCTTTAGTAGATTCAAAGGGTACCATATCTCTTTTAAGGGAGGTGAGGGATGGGCCTAATGTAATAAAAGAATTTTCTGTATACGATAAGAGTGCTACTTCGTTTTCTTACGATTGTGGAGATGGTAATTCTGGGAAAGCCTCTGCAGTTAACGGTACAGCCTCTTTCAAATGTACATACCCAATAAACCCGCCAAAAACCTATACCGTAACTGCCACACCTTTTAAAGACGGATCTGTTTTAACTGGTGTATTGTCCAGCACAGTTGTTGTCACAGGCCAGGAGGGGTCAACTGGAGATGCTGCTCAGCAAAATAGGGATTCTTCCGACACTTCCTGTGTGGGTGTTATAGATACCCCTTTGTGTATCATCAACCTTGTGTTAGGGGCGGTGGGTAAGCTGATTGAAACCATGTTGCGGGGAGCGTTTTTGATCTTTGTCGGCCCGACTATTGAAGCACTTTTGTCTATTCACACCTATGAAGACCGATTTGCCAATGTGATTTACGAGCCCTGGCTAGTTTTGAGAAACCTGACTAACATCGCTTTTATCTTAGCCATCATTGCGATGGGTATAGCCACAGTGTTTCGCATCTCCGGGTATGGGGTGAGGGATATGATGATCAAATTGATCATTGGCGCTTTTTTGGTGAATTTTAGCTTGGTCATCCCGCAGGCCATACTCGGGATAGCTGAAACAGTTCAAAACCAGTTTCTACCGGCCAATACTGGAGCCATAAGGGCGATCGCCAATCCTTTGTTTACCCTAAATTTGTTCTCCGGCCAGCCGACCAATGTGTATTTTGGTGACTTTAACAATACCGTAAGGATTTTTCTAAATGTTTGGATGATGCTGTTTGCATTCATCGCCTTTGTGGGGATAGCGTTTTTGCTGTTAGTTAGACTTGTCATCCTCTGGATACTGCTGATGACGTCCCCTTTGATCTGGGCGGCTAACATTTTTCCAGCAACCAAAGGGTATTTTAAAAAATGGTGGGACTTCTTTACTAAGTGGGCGTTTATCACTCCAGTTATGGCTTTTATGTTGAACTTGACCGCGGTGATAGCCACACAACAAAAAGACACGATATAGCAGTTGAGTAATGTCCGACCCGAGTATCTGTTTGACAACAATTTACCGTTCGTGTTCATGGCTGCCGTGCTTCCCATCGCATTTCTGTTTGCCACAGTCAAGGTGGCTGCCAGTATGGCTGCTGGAACTGGTTTTGTGAGTAACTGGATAGGGAAAGGCACGGCTTTGGCGGGCATTGGTGGTGGCGCTATCATGGGTAAGGCGGGTTTGAAATATGCTGGAAATACAAAGGTTGGTCAGTGGGCGAAAGATCGTACCAAAATGTTTTATATGGATCAAGTTAATAAGCTAAAACCCATAGAAGGTGATGAAAAGACGAGGTCGGGAAGAGCAAAGTCTTGGGCTAAGGGGGTATTGTTTAACACTTTCTCTGGTGGAGTTTTAACTAAGGAGAATCAAGCTACAAGAACAGCACAAATAGCCTCTAGGAAAAGTAAAATGTCAGGTATTGCTAAGGATTATCGCATGGTCCGCCAGGGGAGGGCTCCACAATACGCAGAACAGCTAGCTGACTTGGAGTATGCTAAAGACATAGAAGATCGTAGTAAGCAGATTATTAAACAAGATGAAAATGAAACAATAGCTAACATTAGAGACCTTTTGAGCCAAACGAAAAAGTTATCTCATTCCCAACAAGTAGACCTTCAAGCTTACCTACTTAAAGCTCAGAAGAAAGATAAAACTTTAGGAGATATTTTAGACGCACCCAGCGCGATGGCTAGGGCAGGGGTCAGTCCTGAAAGGAGAGCCGCTTTGACTGGCATCCCAGCATTTAATAAGGAGGCAACCCAACTATTAGACCGGGTTATAGCACTGAGTTCTGACCCAGATAGGACAGGCGCTTTCTTGTCCGAAGAGGTCAATGATGTCGCTATTCCTAAAGGAAAGTTGCATTTGGTTACAGATGCAAAAAGTCCTGGCGATAAGGTATCAGCCGTTACTAAAATAAATAAAATTATGAAGGGTAT
>CAYYEK010000074.1:0-4960 GCA_964470855.1 uncultured Candidatus Saccharibacteria bacterium | reverse complement strand
TTGAAGTCCCACGGCTGTTAACAAGCACGCCGCCCAATCCTTGAACTTCTATTGTGTATGAGTTATCAATGCGAAGTTTCCAGCGCGTGTTTGGTTTGGAAAAAATTTTCATTGTCGACCAGAGTGACTCCTTTGATAAGTCTAGTTCTGTGATGCCGAATTCTAAAAAACTTATAAAGTGTAAGCCGCCAATTTTGGCAATGTCCATGTGCACGATCCTTCTTGCAGCCGCGATTTTAACGGCATTATAGATGGTGTCTATACCAAGGATTTTCGATAAATACGAATTTTTAGGGTCGAGAGGTATGTAGCCTATGACAAAATCCCGGTGTTTTGTCGCTGCTAAGGCTTGATTTAGCGTATCGTCAGATCCGCAGATGATGACATTGGTCGCTCCCCTGCTTGCAGCGGTGTCCATGAGGTCGTTCATTGTTTTCAGGGTAGTTACACGCCCGAATTCGCCGGAGATGTTAAACTCATGCAAAAATCCCTGCAAGTCAACCTGCAGTTGTTCGTAAGTGTGGATGGGTAATTTACCTGGGTCGAGAATGTAAAAATGCATGAGTGCAAGATTTTGAGTAGAAAGTTCTACTGACCTACTTTTCAGGTTCTGGTTCTGGTGTATGTTTACCAGCTTTTTCTTGCATCTGACCCATTGCGCACTTGCCTGTAAAGACCGCCCCGTCTTCCACTCTTAGTATTGCGCATGCTATATCCCCTACTACTCTGGCAGTTCCTAATAGGATGAGGTTGCTCGCCACCTTTATGTTGCCTTGTACTTCGCCAGCGATAGTGCATGTCCCTGCCTGGATGTCAGCTGAGATGTGTGCAGTCTCTGCCACGAGTACATTTTGAGTAGTTTTAACCTTCCCTACCACAGAGCCCTCAATTTTGATGTTACCTTCAGAATTTAGATCCCCTTGTATTTTGACCGATGGTCCGACCACTGTGTCAGCATTCATGCCGATAGTATCCTGTTTGTCCATATTTGGCTTATTTATAATCTTAATTAAGTATAAGTGATTTTCAGAGTCATTTTAGCATTATAAAATGATTGTAGACAACTGAAATTTCTGGTACCTTACCCTTAAAGCTTATAAATATATTTATGACAAATTTTGAAGAGACAAAATCAGATTTAAGGCTAGTGGTAATTTTAAACCTACTTTTTTTCGGGAGTATGGTAGTTCTATACATAGCTGACAAGCGCTCCCCTTTTCTGACCTCTTGGTTTGATAAGTTTTTGTTTTAAGAGCTACATCTAAAGACAGAACAAACCACTCAAGAATGGGTGGTTTTTTTATTGGTCGGAATTGTGAAAATTGGAGAGCCTTACTTTGCGTCAGCTGTTTTATAATGGTACGACACGGCCTATCCCTAGCCATTCTTAGGAAAGGCTCCGAAGGGATTTTTCGCTGGCGCTAAAAATGGTGGAGGTACCGGAAAAATTAATTTTGTATAAATGCTGAGCCTTAAGATCGGCCTTAGTTTCTATTGGACGGAAAAAGTGTGGCAAAAACTTGGTCAACACCAGGGAGTAAATTGAAGTTATGAATTTCTTCCACCCTGATCCATTTATAGTTTTGGGCTTCCCAGTTCAGTTTTATTTGGTCAGTTTTAACATCAATTAAAATTGGATGAACAATCCACGTTTTCGAGTATTTCTCTTCTTCTTGGTTAAAAATTTGCCCCCGAAAAATTTCAGTGATGTCACTAGCTGCAATCCCCAACTCTTCGTTTAGCTCGTCTTTTACTTTTTCTTCAATGCTTCTGTTGTCGTCCAGGAAGCCTGAAATGCCGTTCCAGAAATTTGGATATAGTCGCATTTCCGCACTTCTCTCTACGATTAGAACCTTGTCCTTGTATCTTACTATGCAGTTTATGACTGGAGCATATCGACTATGTGTGAAATCAACTTGTCCTGGTTTTGGTATAAATTTGGCTTCAAACTTTTTTTTGAAGAAATCCTCAAAGATTATCTCTAACTCCGAAAGTTCTCGGTATTTCACACAGCCTAAACCCTTACTTCCACTGAGCATTGCAGACAGTTTTTTTCCGTCTTGCTCTCGGTAAATACATAGGATCGGTTTCTTTCCATCCATATTTCCAATTTCATAACCAACTCCGAGACTAGGTGTTGTGACTTCAGCGATAACTACATCAGCTTCTTTGAGCCATGCCATGTCTCGAGCATAAATAAAATCGTCTGTTGGGCCGTCCTCGCCCATAGAAGACAGAAGTTTGTCACCTATATGTTCAGTTAAAACTTCTCCGTATTTACCTAGTAGTTTAATTATGTCCAGATAGAGTTCCTGGTCATGTCGTCCACCCCGGATAGAGCCAGCAAAGTAAAATTTCATAGCGATTTATTAAATACGCTAGGGTTGTACTCTGTTCTTTTTTGTAATTCATCCATAGTTTTTAAGAATTCAGTTTCTAAGTCTATGCCTAGTTCTTGAGAAATGATAATAATTGCCCATAAGCAGTCAGAGAGTTCGTGTGCCAGTTTTGCATCAACATCCTCACCATTCCTAAAGCCATTTTTGGCCATAAGAAGTTTCATTAAATCACCCACGTCCCCTACTAACCCTTGGGCGTATTCCATGGTCTCCCACCTTTGGTGCCCGTTTTCATGGTTGAAGGCTCTGTAGCTTGTTTGAATTTCTAGAGCCCTTTGTACTAGTTGATTGAAATTCATGAAATTTTATTGAGCTTATTAGGTGTAAGTTAAATTGAAATTAGCGTACAGTGGACGCGCACTCAAAATCTAAAGCAACACAAGGCTCATCTCCTTTCACCCAGGCATCATGCCCAGGGCCCATTTCAAAGAAATCTCCTGGGCCAACTTCTTGCTCGGTTCCGTTTTTAGCACTGATTACCATTTTGCCACATTCAATGTATCCAATATGTCTAGTTGAATCCTTGCCTGTTTGCGAGCCTGCGTGAATTGACCATTTCCAGCCAGGCTTATAAACGTCTCGCCCGATTATGATTGAAGGTAGCCTCGTAATAGAACGCTTGCTATCGTCAATAAAAATGCGAGTTTACTATGCAATTTCGTCAATAATTTACAATTTTCATGTCCTCGTGATCAGACATTGGGTCGAAGCTAAGTTTAGTTTAATAAAGTTGTGGTGGAGGTACCGGGAATCGAACCCGGGTCTAAGCAATGCGAATGCTCCGCACTACCACTATGCTATACCCCCCATTTATGCCAGACCATTATAGAATATTACTAGCTTTAATGGAAGTTCTGGTTTTTGTGTTTTTCGATTTTGATCCAATTTTTCTTACAAAATAAAATAACATCTCACAAAACAACGAGTCTAGTAATCCTTATAGGCTTTGAAATAGTGATATAATCCAAAAGTAAAACTTTACCTCTTAGATTTCACATGAAAACAATTAACATCATAGCCGTTGGAAAATTCAAGGAAAAAGCTTACCTGTCTATTGAAGAAGAGTATACAAAAAGGTTGAGGCCATTTGTAAACTTGAAAACGACAGAATTAAAAGAACTTGTGTTAGCTGAGAATTCACCGCATGAAGTCCTGCTTGATAAAAATGATTTAAAAATCATAGATATTCTGCCCAAGGATTCGCTTACTGTGCTTTTAGACAGACAGGGCAAGTCGATGAACTCCTTGGAGTTTAGCTCGTTTCTTGAAAGAATCATGTCACTGGATAGACCCATCTCCTTTGTACTGGGAGGAAGCTATGGGGTAGGGGATAGACTTAAGGGCGAATCGAACCATATAATATCTATGAGTATGATGACTTTTCCTCATAACTTAGCTAGAATTTTGCTTTTAGAGCAGCTCTATAGAGGCTTTATGATCTTAAAGAAGCATCCTTACCACAAATAGGTGCGTTTAATACACCACGATAAAATATCCCATAGATAAGCCAGAAAATATAAATTGTAGGTTGGGTAGAGTAGTAATAGTGATCAAACAAAGAAGTTACTAGTAAAAACCCCAAGAAACTGAATAAAAAAACTAGTTCTAGGGGAATTGTATAGTGTTTTTTTATAGTATTAAGTAGGTAGTAGCTAGGAATTATCACTATTATTAAGAGCAAAATACCTGAAAAAAGAATTCCATAGTCAAAACCAAATCCTAGGATAAGGCTATGTACTGGTTGAATTTCCCAAGGGTATATCCAAAAGTTGTGCAATTGTTCCATATGGAACAAATTTGACCCAGGCCCCTGACCAAGTAAGGGATGAGATACAATTTGGCTTATAGCCAGTTGGTTCTGATTTACACGCTCAGTGTATGAAGTAGTACCCTCTAGACCAACCCTGCTTTCGTATAAAGGATAAAATATCGATGCTAAAGTAACCACACCAACTGTATATGAAAGCCCGTAACTTATGAGCTTATGCCTGTTTGCCGATCTGCCTTGCTTTGTTGCAAGAATACAGAAAAGTATTATAAGTGCGCATGCTAGACCAATAACTGCTGCACGTGAAAATGTTGCTAGTGTACCAACAGTTGTGATGAGTCCTAACCCTAGCCAAAAGAGGCTGAAATTTGCTTTCGTAGATTTGAAAAGGAGTATCAATGAGGAAATGGCGGAAATCCCTAGGAGAGATCCAAGTATATTAGGGTGAGGAGATAGTCCATATGCTCTTAAAACAGGCACGCCTGAACCCAGAAAAGTAGATAGATATGAGGAAAGTGGGTCCAATCTCGGTTCTCCGAGGTATAATAAGCCTACAGAAGATTGTTCATAAATCTGAATTAAAGCAACTATGGTGACTAAACTTCCAGCTACAGCAGATGATTTCAAAAATGCGGGCTGTAAATCTGACCTGCTTTCTGTCATAGCCACGAAAATCAAAATCCCTTGGGATAGCGGCAGGAGCCAGCGCAGACTGAGATCCAGTGGCACAAAATTGTAGTTCGCATATAAACTAACAGTCCCAATCAGAAGAAGTGTATAAGCTAGGATTTTT
>CAYYEK010000073.1:0-4995 GCA_964470855.1 uncultured Candidatus Saccharibacteria bacterium | reverse complement strand
CTATGGACAATCTTAAAGTGGTATTTAAAACAGTAAACATCTAGTCTAGAGCCTTAAATATTATTGTAGTTGAAAATATATGATTTTAACTTTTTCTGTATCGAGGTTGTCTAAAGGATAATATTCTTGATAAGTGCGTTTCATTTCTTCTAAATTTTTGAATTTCTCGTGGCCTTCCATATCGGCTTCAGTTAAAGAAGCAAAATCTTTTTCCTCGATTTTTGTTATTTTGGCCTGAGCAAAGGCAGCCCGGGTATTCCAATTTACGAACTGAACCAGCTCGCCCTCCTGGATGTCTTTGTCGTCAAAAAATCTCCAAGTCACATACTTTTCGCCAGATAACACTAAAGGTATTAGAGATTCCCGGAACTTTAAAGTTTTCATAAGTAAGCTTCGTATGAGAAATTAAGGCGGGTACAGTATTTATATTATGCGGCAAATTCTTCACCAAACAAAACTTTGCAGTATTGTGGTTGGTTGTTTACCAAGTCTATGATACCAGGAGTGAACTGATTTGGGTTTTGATCTACTCTATATTTTAAGCTTTCATATGTGAACCACTGTATGCTATTAACCTCGCCCGGGTCGGGTTTAAATGTCGTAGAGTCTTGATCTAGCTTCAGGAGAAACCATTGGCCTAAGTGTTTAGGTACCACCGTCAACCTTTTATATACAAACCAGGGTGTGGGCTGAATGTTTACTAGGCCTAATTCCTCAAAGGTCTCTTTTACAATATTGCTTTCATAGGTTTCGTCTTTTTCCACCGTACCTCCAACTGAAGGCCCCCATTTACCCGGATCATGGCTTTTACTGAAAGCCCTTTGTGCTAGGAGAACACTTCCGTGTCCATCATAGATCATAAGCTCGGATGTGCGGTAGATGTCACTAGAATCAATTTCGGATTTCTGTTTATAGCCAATGATTTCGTCTTGCTCGTTTACTATTGGTATAAGCGCCATATATTTTACGATATTATGGGTGTTGTTATCTGCCTCTATGAAGTAGTAGACAAGAATATTTTTACTAGTCTGACATTTTCAATCATATCATAGTTTTGAAAACTATGTTTAACACTTTCTATAGCGCTCATTTGTTTATTGGGTAAGTTGTATCATCTTTTTCACGGCCGTGAAAAAGATGCGATGTGTATTTTTTGCATAGATTTAAAAAGTCTTGTGTTTTTCGTGGCCACGAGAAATACAAGAGGTTGTGAAGATGGGGGCATTGTGATAGGTCAAGGTAGGCAGGTTTTGGCGGTTAGACGCAGCCATTTTTAGAACAAAAAACAGCCCCTTTTGAGGGGCTGTTTTGGTGTGCTGAATGGTGGGTGTTACTGTATTGGGCTGCCGTCAGCGTAGGTGAACTTACCGCAGTCCACAGACAAGATATGCTTGAACTGGTGGCCTTTTGCAAAGAACACATCAGACGAGGTAAACGGAAGTTTTTTACCGTTGTTTACCTTAAACACTACTGTAGCACCGCTGCATTTGAAGATAGCGCCATCTGGATGCTCATTTTCCGAATCAATATTAGCGCCTGTGGGCATGGTGTTGACATCATCATCTTCTACGAATTCAACTTTGTCAAAGCGGAAACCCAGTTTTTCAAAAATTTCTGCTTTAGTAAACCCCCTTCTTGTGCCATCTTCAGAGACGAACCAAACGGTTTTGTTTTTAAAGGATTTTATGAGAGTTCCTGCGGCTGGTAAAGCTGGTTTATCGCTGATCTCAACACCAGCTGGGGCTGCGGACAGAACCTTAATGTCCTGGAATTTGTGACCGCGAGCTTTAAATACTGCAGCACCACGGAAGGGCTTTAGCCTGCAACCAGCTGCGAGGTACACGGTGTCTGAGCCGGCAATTTTATACAGTCTGCCATTTTTGATGCCACCGTTGCACTCACGCCTGCTGTCTTCATCGTTGTCATCATCTTCGTCATCGTCATCATCGTGGTGCTGACCTTGACCGCTGGTAAATGTGCCAGAGATAGTTTTACTGCCAGTGGCATTGTTGCCTGTTATATCTTTTATAACACCGGGCAGAACAGTTACAGTGTCCCCTACTGCTACTGTGGGAATACTAGTCGCGCTACTCAGAGTGATGGTCAAAACTTTACCATCGCTGCTCCAAGAAGTTGTACCAAGCCCGCCCGCACCGTCTAAGAAGGAGTGGGAGTTGCTAATGGAGAAAACGGAAAGGATGTTGCTAGCGTTGATAGTTGCCTTGTTGGTAGGCTCGTCAAAAGCAATTTGAACCGTGTCACCAGCTTCTTTGCTTGCTGTGCCGCCTGTGTTTTTCGCAACTGCGGAAGCCATAACTGGTCCAGTGTTGTCTTCACCGAAAGTGCCAGTCAAAGTTTTGTTGCCGGTGGCTATATTGCCGTGGCTGTCGGTTACAACAGAGGATGCCACAGTGATGACATCGCCTAAGGCAATGCTGGGCAATGCGCTTCCCCCAGCGCTTATGGTTACTGTTAGTTTGGTGCCATCGCTGTTCCAAGAGGCTCCGGCTATACTGCTGACACCATCTAGCCAGCTGTGGGAGTTGTTTAGAGTAAATACAGTGTTGATATTGGCTGCGGTAATGGCAGGTTTATTGGTTGCCTCACCAAAAGTCAGCTCTATGGTGTCGCCAGCATTTTTGCCTAATGTACTGCCAGTATTTTTGGCTTCTGCTTGGGTTAACACTGGCCCTACCGAGTCAGCAGTGATAACCGATGTGGTTACTGCGGAAACAGTCGGAGAGTTTTCAGAAGTTGCTATTGCATCTGCTGGTAAAGTAACTGTTATAGCGTCTACAGGGCTTGTGCTACTGCTCCAGGAGGCGCCTGTTGCAAAACTTACGAAAAACTTACCGCCGTCAATAGCGTTGTTGGTAGTTGTGCTAACTACCGTAGCTGTGCCGACATTGACCGTGGTTTGGGTTCCAGCTAGAAGGTCTGTGGCTGCATCAAAGCTGCCATTGCCGTTGTCTTTGTATACTCTGACTGAAGCGAAGTCGCCTGCGGATGCGGTGCTGGCGCCGCTGTTGTTTATGGTGACCTTAACGCTGGACAGGGTTTCCCCTGCTGTTTGGCTTAAGGTAAACGAGAACAGTCCGGTTTGTCCGGATGATGGATGAAGTATAGTGGCCGATGTAATCATCGAGCTTGCACTTCCCGGGGTGACCGCAGCTCCTGCTATGTTGGGTAAAAATACCGCAAATGCTAGAGAGCTTATGGCCAACCAATGTACGAGTCTTTTCATAGTTGGTCTTGCTTAATTTTTTTAGGACTTACGCGCCTTAGCCCAAAGTCTGGCCGAAGCCAGCCCTTTAGGGCTTTGTAGCCACAAGGGTTTGACCAATTACTTCCTTATTTTGCTCCGGTATTTGTCACCGTAGCTCTAACTACGGCTTCCAAATATCCTCACAAAATGCGTCGTACTTGGCCAAACGCATAAGTCCTAACTTTGTTAATTAATTATAGCTTAATTTAATTTCTCTTCAGCAGAAAGATCTTTTTCATTTTCTTCATTTTGTTCAGTGCGTGTTTCTGACTTTTCTGGGCTGTCTTCTTGAGTTTGATCTGGTGGCGCTGTCGTCTCTGTGTTCGTGAGATTTTTTTCAGTTCGCCTACTTTTCACCTGTCCTTCTGTTTTGCGTTTGTCTTCTTTTTTTGGCTCGCGCTCACCTTCTGTTTCGTCCTCATCATCTTTAGCTATGCCTTCGGCTTTGAAAACTAGCTCACCTTCTTTGGTGAATCCTAAAAATACAGTGCTGCCATCTTCTTGAGTGAACCGAATCTGCTTTTTTACCTCTTTAGGTTTCATCTGAAGCGCACTACCTAAACTTTCCACAACTTGTCCATTGACTAGATACTGCTCGTTTTGCCTTTGGTCATCTGAAGTTTCATCTATATCTTTTACTAAAGCCGTATCTTTTGCCTTTAGGGCTTTTTCTAGTTCTTCTTTGAAAGGTAGTGTGGAGTCGAGCGGACTTTGTGTAGCGGTTTTTGCCGCGGATTGGAGAAAGTTTTTGGCCTTAGCATTGGAAGTGGCAAAAGGGTTGATATGAGCTAAGGCTACGCTATCTTTTGAAAGCCAGCTCGCTGCAAGGCAGATGACTAAAAGCCCTGCTAAACTAAGCGCAAAAGTTCTGGTCCAAAGCATAGGGAAAACTGAGGCCTTGTTTTGCCTTATGAGTTTATTTTGGAGCAGGGACTTTACTGCGCGTTCGTTTTTTGGCATCCGTACTTGTTGCATATAGAATAAGTATTTCTAAGGTAGTGAAAGGATTGTGGGTTGGCTGTCCTTTTGGTGGTGAGTGTGTACTAGCACCTCTTATACCTAAACGCTTGGATCCTTGAAAGGTTGCAAGACTTTGCGGAGTTTGCCACGGCCTCTGGAGAGTCTTGCTTTAACTGTGCCGGGTTTAGTCTTGGTTATGGAAGAAATCTCCTCTATAGACATCTCAGCTAGGTAAAATAACTCTAAGACGACTCTGTGCGGTTCGTCCAGTGATGCAAGCTCTAGCTTCATGACTTTTAACTGGCTTTCGGCTTCTATGAGCTTTTCTGCAGAGAGGAGTTCTTCTTCTATGTCTTGTTGGTCTTCAGCATCTAGTCCTGTAGAGCTTCTTAGATCATCTAGGGATAAAAATGTTTTTCTTCTACCTAGATTTGCCATCTCATGTTGGGCAATTTTGTACAACCAAGCGCTGAAGCGAAACCCTCGCCAGTTGAAACTATTTATCTTACGAAAGGCTTTATAAAAGCTTTCAGCTGCTATGTCTTGGGCGTCTTGAGCATGGCCGATGCGTTTTAAGCAATAGTTAAAAAGCTTCGGATAGTAGCTTTCAAAAAGCTCGCCAAAAGCTTCCGGGTCGTTTTTTGCTCTTTCTATAATCTGTTTTTATGTTTGTTCATACATAACGGCCTTTAGTATAAAGCGAAAACCAAAAATTTGTTGCATCAGCAAAAAATAACCAAAGACTCCCCTATGGTCTCCCAGAGGGAGCT
>CAYYEK010000072.1:0-5019 GCA_964470855.1 uncultured Candidatus Saccharibacteria bacterium | reverse complement strand
AGTTTTCAGTTGAAGTTTTTCCGCCAGAATGAACAACACTTGACAATTAACCTTTAACATTTAACTTCTGTAATGGGCACCATTCAAATCTTTAAAATGGTGCCCATTTTCGAGACCATTGCCCAATTTACAATTCAAATCTGCAATATTCTTCATTCGCTATTCGCTATTCGTGCCATCCTTCGACTTAGCCTCGCCTCGCCAAAGCCCTTGCGAAGCGGGTAGGCGGGCAGGCATCAGGATGACGGATAGGAATTAAGATCATTTTCCGGACAGGTTCGAGTTAAAAAGTTAACGCGTTAATGAGTTCTTAATTTCCAATTCAATGTGCAATTTGCAATCACAAATATATAATTCGTGGTCTGTTGTTCCCCTTCCTCCCCTAGGGTAGGGGAGGCTTGAGTGGGGTACGAAAAAGGGGTATTCATACCTCACCTAACCTCTCCTATCTTAGGAGAGGAAGAAGAGAAGGGATACCTCACCTAACCTCTCCTATCTTAGGAGAGGAAGGGGTGCGGAGACTCTTATCCTAGAAGGGGGAAGAAGAATGGGACACTTCAATTTTAGGAGAGAAATCTGATAGATGTTTCAAACTAGGAAAGGGAGAAGAGGGTGTATGGGGAGTAAGTTAGTGTGTTTGAGCAAAAGAAAAAAGACCCCTTTATAGCGATGGTAACCTCGCTAACGGCGGGTCTTGTACCGAGTTTTTTGCTGGCGGGTCGTGTCTTTTTGCACGACCTTAATCGTCAGTGCGGTAAGCACCACAACTCCCCATATGGGTAGCGGTGTTAAATCCGCTATGACGAACCCAGCTTCAGGAGCCCAGAGGCATGCAATTATGCCTCCAGCCACCGTGGCCGGGAATGCCAACATCTTATTGACCTTAACATTAGTTAGGCATGCTAATGTTAGGATCGAGATGCTGACTATGGCACCGCCGCTAAATACGTATTGGTGCCCCGCCAGTCCTTGACCGAACATTCTCAGTTCAGTCAAGGTGATAAACAATATTTCCATTATCCCTCCTTTGGAATTCGGAAATAAAATAAAAAAGTGAGTCGCTTGACTCTCACTAACCTTTTTTATTCTACTGATACTATACAATAAACTTTACAGGCTGTCAAGTGTCTGGTTTCAATAAATTATGTCTTGTTTTAGCCGATTTTGACATAGGTTAGTGATGTATGATACAGTTTATCTAACAAATGAATAAGAAGCTGCGTGTTGGTTTAGGGTGGATTTTTCAAGACTTAATGAGGCTTAAGCTTTGAAAACAACCAGCCCATAAAACCTTCATAGCAATCACTTTTACATTTGTCGTATTGGTTAGGAAGATCTGGAGACAACCTCTCCCTAGCCCTCTCTTGTGCAGGAGGGGGAAGAACCGCATAGCTTCGCGGCATCCCTACTTATAAAAGGGACTGCAAATTGCAGGTACTAACCAAACGAACGCAAGGGAACCTCTCTTGCAGGGGTTTTTATTATTAAGGAAAACTCAAAAGTCAAAAGTTAAAAGTTAAAAGTCCCCACCATAGGTGGGTCCCCCAAAGGGGGAAGAACTTCAATTTTAAACTACTAACTAAGTATCAAACAACTTAAAATAGTTTTTAACTTTCTAGTTGCAGTTTTGCATTTTGAATTTTGCGTTTTCAGTTTATAAATTCATGCCAACAGTCAATCAATTGGTTAGAAAGGGCAGGGTTTCGGCTAAAGTTAAAAGCAAGTCTCCAGCACTACAACGTCGGATGAACTTGATCAAGAACAAGCCGTTCCAGCTGTCTGGGGGCGCGCCGTTTATGCGTGGCGTGTGCCTTAAGGTTTATACCACGACCCCGAAAAAGCCGAACTCGGCTATGCGGAAAGTGGCTAAGGTTAAGCTGACCAACGGGATGGAAGTCATAGCGTACATCCCGGGGATAGGTCATAACTTGCAGGAACACAGCGTGGTTTTGATTCGCGGCGGTAGGGTTAAAGACCTTCCCGGTGTGCGTTACCACATAGTGCGCGGCAAGCTGGATACACTAGGCGTTGATGGTCGAAAACGCGGCAGAAGCAAGTATGGAGCGAAGAATAAGAAAGCCTAACTAAAGCTTTTAGGTTCTAGCTGTTAGCTTTTAGAAAATTTCTTAAAGCTAGTACCTAGTTCCTTGTAGCTAGAAGCTATTACATATATGCCAAGAAGAGCTAGAAGTTATGTAAAACGAGTGCCCAAACCGGATCCGCGTTATAGTTCCACCAGGTATGCCAAGTTCATTAACTACCTTATGGAACGGGGCAAGAAGTCCGTGGCACAGACCATCCTGTATGATGCGCTAGATATAGTCACCCAAAAGATGGCGAACACACCAGTTGGTGATGACGCGACTGGGGATAAAAAAATCTTGCGTGGAGAACAGGTTTTTGAGCAGGCGCTGCGCAATGTTTGCCCATTAATTGAAGTGAAAGGTAGGCGCATTGGCGGTTCAAACTATCAGGTGCCGATGGAAGTCATGGAGCCGAGACGCACAACCTTGGGTATGAAGTGGTTGATCAAGGCAGCCCGCAGCCGTAAAGGAGCGCCCATGAGAGAGAAATTGGCTGCAGAGATCATAGACGCCTTCAACAAACTTGGTGCGGCTTATAAGAAACGAGAAGATGTGCACCGCATGGCTGAGTCTAACAAGGCTTTTGCCCACTTTGCCCGCTTTGGAAGTAAGAGGAAATAAATATTTACAAACACTAAGCACTAAATCCGAAATTCTAAACAAATTTTAATTTTCAAAAATCCAAATTTTTAGAATTTAGAGATTAGTATTTAGGATTTAAATTTAACTTTATGGCCCGAGAGTACCCAATTATAGTTACAAGAAATATCGGTATCATTGCCCACATAGACGCGGGCAAAACTACGGTAACCGAAGGTATCTTGTACAACACCGGCATGATCCACAAGATCGGCGCGGTGCATGAAGGCGAAACTGTGACTGACTGGATGGAGCAGGAGCGCGAGCGAGGTATAACTATCACTGCCGCGGCCGTGACCTGTTACTGGACTCCACAGCATATCAAGCTGGCTCCGGATACCAAGTACAAGATTAACATCATAGACACGCCTGGACATGTGGACTTTACCGTTGAGGTAGAGCGCAGCTTGCGTGTTTTGGACGGCGCGGTAGTAGTTTTTGATGGAAAGATGGGTGTGGAGCCGCAAAGCGAGACGGTCTGGCGGCAGGCAGATAAATACCATGTTCCCAGAATGTGTTTCATAAACAAGATCAATCAAACCGGTGGGGATTTCTGGAAGAGTCTAGATTCTATCCACAAACGGCTTTCTCCGCATGCTACTCCTATCCAAATTCCGATAGGTTTTGAAAAAGACATTTGCGGTGTTGTGGACTTGGTACACATGAAGGCCTATACCTACAAAGACTTTACTGACAAAGAATTTACTATTGGCGAGATCCCTGCTGAGATGCAGGAAAAAGCCAAAGAGTGGCACCATAAGCTCCTGGAAAAAATCGTGGAGTATGATGATGTCATGATGGAGAAATACCTAGCCGGTGAGCAGTTGACTGAAGAGGAGATTTTGGCCACGATCCGCAAAGCCACCCAGTCAGGTCAGTTCTTCCCGGTTTTGGGCGGAGACGGTCGGGGTATCATCGTGCAGATGATTATGGATGCGGTAGTGAACTTTCTTCCCAGTCCAGTGGACAAAGGTGCAGTCAACGGCACTGATCCGAAAACCGGCGAACAGCTGGTCAGGAACCCATCTGACGAGGAGCCGTTTGCAGCTTTGGCCTTTAAGATCGCTACTGATCCGTTTGTGGGAAGGCTGGCATTTTTCCGCGTGTATAGCGGTAAACTGGAAGCGGGGAGTTATGTTCTGAACACTACCAAGGGAGTTAAAGAGCGGGTGGGACGGATTGTGCGGATGCGCGCAGACCAGCGCGACGAGGTCAAGGAAGTGTTCGCGGGAGATATCTGCGCTTTGGTGGGGCCGAAAGACACTTTCACAGGCGATACTTTGTCCAGCGAAGACAAGCCTATAACTTTGGAGGCTATCACTTTTGCTGAACCCGTAATCTCTATGGCCATAGAGCCGAAGACCAAGGCTGACCAAGAGAAGATGGGTATAGCCTTGCAGAAGCTGGCTGAAGAGGATCCGACCTTTAAAGTTTCAACTAATGAGGAGACTCAACAGACGATCATAGCTGGGATGGGTGAGCTGCATTTGGAAATCTTGGTTGATCGCATGAAGCGAGAGTTTAAGGTGGAGGCCAATGTCGGTAAGCCAGAAGTCGCATACAAGGAAACTATAAGGGCCACTGCTACTGCAGAACACAAGTATATCCGCCAGACTGGTGGTCGTGGTCAATACGGCCATGTTTACTTGCGGGTGGAGCCACAGGAGCGCGGTAAGGGATACGAGTTTAAAGATGAAATCGTGGGTGGTGTTATTCCAAAGGAATACATCAAACCTATAGATAAGGGTATCCAAGAGGCGGCTGCCAGCGGTGTCATAGCTGGGTATCCGTTGGTGGACTTTTCCGCCGCGGTTTACGATGGTAGTTACCACGAAGTGGATTCTTCGGAAATGGCCTTTAAGATCGCTGCCTCTAAAGCTTTGCAGGATGCGGTCAGGAAAGCCAATCCAGTTATCCTAGAACCAGTGATGAAAGTGGAAGTGATAACTCCGGAAACCAACATGGGCGATGTCATAGGCGACTTGAACTCCAAGCGCGCGCAGATCAACGAGATGACCGATCGCTTGCATTTGAAGGTGGTGGACGCGTTTGTGCCTCTTGCGGAAATGTTTGGGTACGCTACTACCTTGCGCAGTATGACCCAGGGTCAAGCCAGCTATACTATGGAGTTTGATCACTATGCCGATGTGCCCAACAACATTGCACAGAAGATCATAGAAGCTCGTGCTGGTATAAATGTTAGAAAGGGACAGCAGTAGGAGTAGGAGTAGAAGTAGTAACAGTAGTAAAAGTAGTATGTAGGGGCGAGCTTCAGCCGCCCAGTTGATTGCGGAGA
>CAYYEK010000071.1:0-5060 GCA_964470855.1 uncultured Candidatus Saccharibacteria bacterium | reverse complement strand
CCGTCATCCACCCCATCAATAAATCGCCTTAAATAAGGCGGTTTTTTGTTTGACCCACAAAGAGGTTGAAACCGAGACCATTTTATAGATAATGCTAGAACCACCGTTCGACCAACTTATTAATATCTTTTTTCTTTGCTTCTAAGTCTCTATATAGACCAACAAATAGTTCGGCATGGTGGAGATTAAAAGCTTGACTAGACTCAAATTTGTCGTTAGCCCACTGAAAATAGGAGTTGCGAAAGTAGTCAAGTATAAACTTAAACGCTGTCTGCAAAGTCCTTAGTTGTAATTCACGGAACAAGTGCCGCCCTAGACCGGATCTTAAACCTTTGTTGGTGACTTCGCAATAACCTTCCGCCGCTGCCTTAAAAAGCTCTAAGTCAAAAACACCTGGTTGTTGTGTATGTATACCGCACCACGAACGAAAGGCTTTACCTAAATCATAAAGCAAACTTTGATTACTGCCGCAATCATCAAAATCAATTAAACAGTGTTTTCCGGTACCATTAGCATCAAAGATCATATTACTGATTTTTGGATCGCCATGTGTAATGCCAATAGGCAGTGAAGTTGGCACGTGTAGCCTGAGCATATCATCTGCATATACTAACAAGTCATTTATGCGTCTGTTGGTGGAATTCTTGGCAGACTGCTTTACTTTTGAGCACAAGAGGCGAATGTTATCCTTATCTAATCTGACATGCACAAACTCATGCTGTAATTCTCTAAAAGAACTATGATACGAGCCGAGTGTTTTACCTGCCTGATATGCTAACTCCGGATGGGCTATAGTGTCATACTTTTTTCCAGTTATAAAAGTTACTAAGCGCCAAAACCTTGCATTATCTTCTACATACAAACGACCATTTTTAGCAAGGATTATTTCTGGAGCAACAAACCCACTACGATCCAAAAACGTGTAGACAGCACTCAGGTCATCCATGACCGAGCTTTTATAAATAGCGTTCACCTCCTGTAAAACATAAGCCCCGTGCGCACTAGCAACTTTCCACGAACGATTAACAATACCTCCAAACAAAGACTCGATTGAGACATCTGTTAAATTATATTCCAATAAAACTTCTAAGGGTGTCATAAAAGACTTTGCGATCTTATCTGTTCAATTTGTAGTCATCATACGCAACCCCGCCATCAAGAACCAACTTTAACTTATTTTCAAAAACTTCGTATATACAGGTTGCACAATTTCTATATTTGTCATTTATATACCTCTGTTCATATTCCAAGACCGACTTGTTTTGTAAAATACGCCATAGGTGCAGCAACCAGTAACCATGTGTGACCACCAACACACTTTGCCCCGAACAGTCCATTCTCAGTTGTTGCAAAAACGAATATATCTTTAGCTCAAAGTCTGACCCACTTTGCCCACCTGGCGCAGAATAGTGAAACAATCCCTCCCGTTCCCTAATACCCTCCTCGTAAGGATACTCCTGTACGATTATCGCGGTAGGCATAGTATGCCAAATACCCCGCCATAGCTCATTAAGACGCGAGTCAATACTTGGATTCGCGCTTGGGAACATGCAGACTAAAGTGTCTAGAGTCCTAGAGAAGGTAGAACAGTAAAAACTATCAAACGTATACCTGGCGTTAAGCCAGGCCCCAGTAGTCCGCGCTTGCTGCTCGCCACGCTTAGTAAGAGCAAAAGCATGATTAGCCTTGCCTACTAGAAATTCTCCATCTCGCGACGACATGATATTCCCCTCGGATTCAGCATGCCTTACAAAAACTATCCGCTTAGGCCAGTCAAAATTCATATACAACTCTAGTAATTATTTTTCAGCAACAACTGTAGTTTATGTGAAAACCGGCAATCTCGCATAAATCCGATGCAAATCTGTAAACACTTACCCTACCGCCACGAAAAACGACCACAATCATGGCTTGTTTTAAATACAATAAGCGTACTATAATTAGTACACTTATATGAACCAAGCAAATTTACAAATCTTCGGCTTCAGCCCTCTGGCAGATAAGATTTATTCCACACTCCTGAAGAGTGGTCCTGTAACCATAGCCAACCTGGCAAAGCATGTCGGCAAGCACAGGCCAGCAATTTACAAAGAATTACCCGCACTGCTTTCAACAAAGCTGGTAAACACCGTCAAAAGTAGCAAACGTACACTCTACCAGGCCAGTTCTCCTACTGCCCTACAATCAATACTAAGCCAGCGTATCAAGTCAGCAGAAGAAGCTATCAGTGAATATACCGGTTTATTTAATCAGCAATCTAGTCGTCCACAGTTGCTCACCCTAGACGGCCGCGCTGGGATTAGCGCGACCTATGAAGAAATACTCCGCGGCCTTCCCAAGTCTGCAACGATTTACCGATACGAATCTCCGCGAAACTATAAATACAACAAGCGCTACTATCCTCGCGCCTATTGGAAACGTGCTGGAGCAGCGGGAGATATAAATAAATATGTTATTACTAACAATGACACGCATATTGCCCGTCACAAAAACTTAAATAGAAACTCAAAAGCTTTACCCGACACAGCAAACAAGTTCATGTATAATATCACTCAAATTATAAGCAAAGATATAACAGCTTTTATCGACTTTGATACGGAAACAACAGTAATTCTTAAACACGCTCGGTTCGCTGAATTTCAGAAGCATCTATTTAAGGCCCTATTTGAAAGACTCTAAATATAGGCAAAAACACCATGCTCTGCCATTCCTCCAACCACTAGGATGCTATGAGCCCTAAAAAGCTCTATTAAATGCAACACCCCAGTCTCTAAAGAAACTAACATAACTGTCTATTCTCTACTCAGCTGCCACTCACTTTACTATCCGACACCATTAATCTTAAAACTAAAATCGCCACTTTGACTTTTTTTGCTATCATCCAACTATGAATTTATACAATAATTTTTACGCTTGGTGCCAAAAAAGGTGGAAAAATGATGAAGTATACCCACCAACCGACGCCTTTAAACGAAAGCAGATTTCTACTCTGTCCGGCACAATTATAGAAATTGGCGCAGGCGCAGGAAGCAACTTGCGCTATCTATCTAAAAATGTTCACTGGATTGGAATCGAACCAAACCCACCTATTATTAATGCTTTGCGGGCAGAAGCTCTGAAACAAGGAATTTCAAACATAGATATTCACAATGAGCTGGGCGAAAACACGCAGGTCGCAACTAGTAGCTGCGATGCTGCTATATCCACCTTTGTTCTCTGCTCAGTACGCGACCAAAATCAGATATTAAAACAGTTATTACGCGTATTAAAGCCCGGGGGTAAATTTATATTTATCGAGCACGTTGCTGCAGAAAAAGGCACACTCCTTCGTTTGTATCAAAACCTCACAAACCCCATCCACCTTCTCTGGGCAAAAAATTGCCACATTAATAGAGAAACTCTTCTAGCAATTCAAAACGCTGGTTTTAAAAATATCACCCTTGAGCAAGAAAATATAAAAATATGGGGTGTTCCGGTTCCCCACATAAGGGGCGTGGGCTACAAGCCTCTCTCGTGATAGTATGTATTCATACACTACGCTATCCATCCATTATCCAAAATAAGGAGATCCTCTATGAATACTAAGCTGAAACAGCTTTTTCTTACATCCGAAGTAGCGAGCGTAGCTAAAGACATTAGCACAAAGATTAAAACAAAGAGTGGCAGTATGCGCACTTCTTTTATAACCACACCAATTGAGAAAGGACATGAAAATGACGACCTCGGTTGGCATAAACAAAATAAGCAAAGCATGACAGAAGCTGGTTTTGATATTTTTGAATATACTATTACCGGGAAAAATTACGATGTTATTCGAGACGATTTAGCAAACTGCGATGTAATATATGTTGAAGGTGGTAGCCTCGTGCACATGCTAAACCAAGCTAGACTAACAAGCTTTGATAAATTATTGAAAGAATTCGTAGGTAACGGGGGGGTGTATATAGGCACAAGCACTGGAAGCTTTATTGCAGCAGAAGAAACTGCACCAGGCCTACCCTTAGAAAACTATTTTGAAGACGATTTTGATTCTAAGGGTATAGGGTTGGTTAACTTTTTAGTAATGCCCCACTGGGGAACCAAAGAGTTTAGGAAGGCGTATGAAAAAGTACCACGTTTTGCTTACAACATGAAAACCCCGATGATAATACTAACGGACACCCAGTACGTATGGGTGGTCGGAGATAATATGCAAATCATCGATGTAACTAAAGCTAATGAGTAGGATGCTTTATCTGCAACTTTCTCCCCTGCCATAAAAAGCACCAGCACCTGCTGGTGCTTTTTATGTTTGACCTCACACCAAAATGGAAATATACTCTTCTTATGTCAGAAATAATCCGACTTTTCCCAGGCATAGAAACATGCATTAAAAACCCTGAAGTTTTAAAGCTTGGAAAATTTGGAACCAGAATCGAGGTCGTAGACTTTACTCCAGAAAATCCTAAAAGCCAAACTCCTGTTTATTTATCTATGGGCTGGGGAGGCAATCCAAAGGTCTATGAAGAAATTTTGAAAAGTTTGGGAGAACGCAGCAGAATAATTTCTACCACAAATCTTCACGGAGTAGACTTAGACAAAAAAACGAATGAAGACTTGCCTTTTGCGGAAACGAGAAAGGCCATGAGCATTCTAGAGCTTCTAAAAGAAAAAATGCTTACCCAATCCAGTAACGAAGAGACTGGTGAAATTAGCCCCGAAAACAAAACAGATGCCGTCGGTTACTCAGAAGGTGGCATGAACATACTTCTCGCAGCCATCTTTAATCCGGATAAATTCAGAAACATAGTCTTAGTAAACCCTGCGGGGCTTCTTGAAAAGGACAGCAGATTAAATCTCACACTTAGATTCCTAAACGACTTTTTCCTACACTTAAAAGATGTACAAAACCCACAGACAGGGGAAGGGATACCAAAAGCCTTTAAAAAATGGCTAGGCTTCTACAGAGGAATGATAACCTCCATAGCAAAAGGCCCCTTCAAAGCATTCCAAGAAGTCACGGATATGTCTCACTATGAAACTAGAAATTTGCTACTACTCCTAAAGTATAAGTACGGGAT
>CAYYEK010000070.1:0-5140 GCA_964470855.1 uncultured Candidatus Saccharibacteria bacterium | reverse complement strand
ACCCTTGCCCTTGCGGAGCGGTAAACCCCGCAACAGGACAGGCATACAAGTACAAAAAATGTGGAATGATTAATGCACCGTATCATAAATAACTTCTACATCTGAAGGCTTTACGCTGAATAGAACCATCCCGGGTTAGCGTAAAATATTGTATTATGCAACATAGTAATGACAACCCTGGCCAATTTGTATGAACCTACAGGATGTCAAACCAAAAACTGATAAAATGTAAATATTCATGGAACTCATACGAGATTTCAAAAAAATAGACAAAAATGATGTGATGCTTGCCGGAGGCAAGGGAGCTTCGCTTGGTGAGATGACTCAAATCGGTATCCCCGTGCCGGATGGCTTTGTCATTCTCGCTCCAGCTTTTGAAAAATTTTTGGAAGTTACGGATTTGAATGTAGAAATTGACGCGGCTTTGGATTCCGTAAATCATAAGGAGATGCACACGGTCGATGCCGCTTCGGAGAAGATTAAAGCACTTATTTTGCGAGCAGAAATGCCGAAAGAAATTGAAACTTACATTCAAATATTTTTCAAAAACCTTGATTCAAAATATGTGGCCATTCGGTCTTCGGCCACCGCCGAAGATTCAGCAAGTGCGGCGTGGGCCGGACAGCTTGAAAGTTATCTCAACGCAACAGAGGAAAATTTGCTTGAAAATGTAAAAATGTGCTGGGCTTCACTGTTCACGCCGCGAGCCATTTTCTATCGGTTTGAAAAAGATTTACACAAACAGAAAATATCCGTCGCGGTTGTAGTACAGAAAATGATTGAGAGTGAAAAATCTGGCATTGTTTTTTCCGTTCATCCGGTAACACAAGACAGAAATCAACTTATCATTGAAGCGGGATTTGGACTTGGTGAAGCTATCGTTTCGGGACAAATTACGCCCGATAGATATGTAGTAGAAAAACAACCGCGACGAATTATTGATAAAAATGTTCAAACTCAATCAAAGGGACTTTATCGCGGCGAAAATAGCAGGAACGAATGGCGCGATATTCCAAAAGAACCAGGAAAAGAACAGGTTTTGTCTGAAAGAGAAATTTTAGAACTCTCGGAAATAATTTTACAGATTGAAAACCATTACGGCTTTCCTTGTGATATTGAATGGACTTTTGCGAATGGGAAGTTTTATATTGTTCAAAGTAGACCAATTACGACATTAGGAGTAGGAGATTTGGGTGGCCACGAAAAATATGTGGCACTAAAATACGAGCGAGTATTCGGAGGGCCAAATATGCCCCTCCTTGTTTCCGATTTTGCCGCCGAACAGTATGTTTACAGGTATCATTTTGTTATCATTAAGATTGATAATGTTTGGACTTGCTACATGCCCCTGAAAGAAAAACAACGGACACTGGACGAAGGAAATAAATTATTCTCAAACGCAAAAGCTTACAAAAAATACAAGTTAGACTATTTAAAGTTTATTGATGAATATCCTCGAAAATTTGATTCTATTATTAATAGCAGCGATTTAATAACCGCTAAAGATTTCAAAGATTTTATTGACTTATGCTGGGTTGCGGAAACTCACTACGAAAAGACACAGTATTTCTTTACTGATTTAGTAGTAGCAGACAAAGAGCTTGAGCAGGATTTTAGTAATCTAAAAATAAAAGGGCGCGCCTTGCTCAATGACCAATATTTTTCAGTAAACAACTATCTTGAGCGGATATTGAAGAAAGTATCAGTCGTAACTAACATCGATTTAGCAAATCTTTATTTTTACACATGGAGGGAAATTATCGATTTATTAAATGGTAAAAAGGTTGATATCCCAGACCAAATTACACGCTTAACTTTTATCACATATCTTGAAGATGAAAAAATCACCTTATTCGGTAATGATGCAAAAGAAAAAATTACTGTTTTCAAAAATTTGCATGAAAAACAACTTTCGGGCCTTTCCGGCACTATTGCCAACAGAGGCAAAACCACTGGCGTTGTGCGTATTCTTGATCAAGGCTATGAGCATAAAAATTTAAGTAAATTTTTAAATGAGATGCATAAAGGGGAAATACTTGTCGCCGAAACAACATCACCCGAGATCATGGTTGCTTGCCAGAAAGCAGCAGCTATTGTTACAAATCAGGGCGGCTTGATGTCCCATGCGGCAATTGTGTCAAGAGAGCTTGGTATTCCATGCATTGTAGGTGTTGAGGGTGCTACAACAAAACTGAAAAATGGCGATACGATTGAGGTAGATGCAAATCTAGGAATTGTCAGAATTTTTTAAAAAGTTTGCCGAGGACCTACACAAAAAGCAGCGCCAGCTGCCCCAGCAGTACAAGCACCGGCTCAACCAGCACCCCAAACTTGGGTTACCAATAGGAATGACACTTCACAAGCAGGCAGCTCTAATGCGCCTAGAACCGAGTCAGGTGAAAAAGTGGGACGCAACGGCCCTTGCCCTTGTGGAGCGGTAAACCCCGCAACAGGACAGGTATACAAGTACAAAAAATGTGGAATGATCAGTGCTCCGTATCATAAACACTAGCCAATACCCTATGTGTCCAGTGTAGTAAGAATCATTTCTCGAAAAAAAATATCTGGGTGAGTAGGATAACAATTTATAAAAGTATGGCATCCAAAGAAGTACAGCATATCGAACCGGAGATTCGTTATCGCCTGGAAGAAGAGGGTAGGGTTTTTGTAGAACAAGAACTGTTAAAGCTAGGTGCTGTTCTTGGGCCAACAACCGAACTTGTGGACGAATGGTATATACCAAACTGGATAAGAAACCCCAAAGAACAGAAGCAATGGTTCGATGTAGAAAGAGGCCTGTCGATGAGAATTCGTAGCGAATACATTAAGGGAAAATTAATGGGACAAACCTTTGGTACCAAGCAGATCACAAACGAGCACGGTCATAATGCGCTTGCTCAAACGGAAAATCCTATCGAAGACCCGGCAATAGAGCGAAATAAACTACTTATGGAAGGCCGAAAAAACTTCCTAACGATTGACAAAACCCGTGTATGCTATTACTTAACAACTGAAGATAACGAAACAGTAGAAGTAGCCATAGACACGATTGCAAACTATGGCATGGGTGTAGAGCTTGAATACAAGGGCGATAAGGATGTAAACACAGCCATGTCGATCCTTAGAAGAGTGGCTTTAAAACTTAAACTTAAACCAGAATTAGAGCTTAAAGAAAGTCTCACAGTAGAAGCCATGCGGACATTGGCCCATTACTAGAAATATGAAAAACATGGAAAAAGAAAATATTGTGTTTTCAAAGGCTGCGAAAAGTATAAGCCTTGGCAGTTTCCGCCACTACAAGGGCGGGGAGTATGATGTGATTGCTATAGCTCACCTTGAGGACTCTTTACAAGAGGTGGTTGTATACCGATCACACTTCGATGGCAGTGTATGGGTACGGACTGTTGAAAACTTTAAAGCTAAAGTAAAAGTGGGAGGCAAATCCATCCCTCGCTTTGAACAAATATTATCGTGATCTTTATGAGCACAATCAGCTTATAGAGGTGGTACCCATCTAGACACCGCTTGTTACAAAAAAAATCATGAATGTTATGTCTATAACGAACAAAGCTGAAATCTCTAGAGAGCCCGAAATCCCTGATCTAAATGACAGGCAGTGGGAACTTGTCGAAAAGATTGTAACTTATGCACCTGAATTAAAAGAAGAGACTCCTGATATTATCTTCGTTTTCGGGGCTTCGTACGTCGACGCTGATATTATAAAAAGCGCATATGATAGATACTGCGGAAAGGTGTCTATACTACTAGTAGGAGGTGAAGTGGGAGTAATTAATGAAAACAAGCAAACAAGTGAGAAAATCCCGCTATCCCACAGAATAAAAAAAGCCCTTGTTCAAAAAGGAATCCCAGGAGAGCACATCAGGATAATAGATAACAAGTCCACTAACACAAAAGAGGATGTGCTACCACTACGGTACCTAAATGATTTCTCTGCCGCTTACTACGGAGAGCGAATTACGAATATATTAGCTATTGCTAAAGCTTTCCACACAGGAAGAGCTTGGCTTACATTAAAACAGCATATGCCAGGAACAACAATTGGAATGATGGGATATGAACTTACGCTCGAAGGCGAAAAAATCAGCCGCGATGACACAAAATGGAAAAAAATTTTGTGGGGGGAATTTACTAGAATACTTAGATACTCTTCAACCAATTCAACGAATAAAACCCCTGACATTGCCAGCGTTAATCAGATTCCTCTAGATTCAATAGAGAAAACGTTATTAACATCCATTCAGCAGATTGCTTCTCTGGCCATTACTTAGAAATATAAAAGCTTGGACTAGCTTCCGAGTCTGAACTTGAAAAAAGCCTTACAGTTGAAGCCATGGAGATGCTGGCAAAGTATTGACTGAAACTTGAATATTTTTTATGAATACAAAAGACAAAAATGATCTTAAGCTTTCAAAGGCTGCGAAAAGTATAAGCCTTGGCAGTTTCCGCCACTACAAGGGCGGGGAGTATGATGTGATTGCTATAGCTCACCTTGAGGACTCTTTACAAGAGGTGGTTGTATACCGATCACACTTCGATGGCAGTGTATGGGTACGGACTGTTGAAAACTTTAAAGCTAAAGTAAAAGTGGGAGGCAAATCCATCCCTCGCTTTAAAAAAGTAACTTACAATAACAATACTGCCTCAGCTTTGTTTTTTGACCCTGTTAGGAAAGAATTTTTGCTGCAAAAACGCACTAAAGATGCTAAAGTTTACCCAAACCACTGGGGATTTTTTGGTGGTATAGGTGAAGGGAGAGAGCAACCAACCAGAACTTTGCAAAGAGAAGTACTAGAAGAAACAGGCATAGATGTGAAAAAATGGCCGATCAAGTTTTTCAGGAAAAGAAAAAACCAGTATGGAAAACTGGTGCACTGCTACATCATCAACTGCGAAAGGTCTAAAATCAAAGTCACTTTAGGCGAGGGAGCGGGATATGGGTGGGTAAAGGCAGACAAGGTTTTGAAGTTGGAACTGTTACCAACTCACAAATACTTTCTTGAGCAGTTTTTGAGAAAATAAACAAACAATGCTGGGAAATTGCAGATTTTAGACTGAATACTGGATCCAGAATGGGCACCATTTTATGAGACCCGAATGGTGCCCATTACAGAAGTTAATT
>CAYYEK010000069.1:0-5385 GCA_964470855.1 uncultured Candidatus Saccharibacteria bacterium | reverse complement strand
CTAGTGAAGCATTTCTGGTTACCCCTCAATCAAATCCTAACAGATCTTTACAATGATAATTTTTTTGCGGTACATTTCAAGCAAGAACGAACCCCCTCTCCGTCCTCACCGAAAAAATTGACAAATTCACAGATTGCCGCCCCACTACATCAACCTGCACCACCATCCACACCACCCGAATCCTTAAAACTCGAGTTTTAAGCAGAGAGTTTTGTGATTTCTTGCTGTCTTAGCATATAAACCACATACCTAAAGCGGTCCAATCAAATCAAAAACTTTTTAACACAGACTCCAACTTGAGAAGAAATCAGTCCTGTTAGTGCAAGCTGAATTGTTGGTGTCAAGCCTGTTTGAAGAAAAGGAATAACAGGCATACTTGGTAGGTAAGCCCACCGGCCAGTCTGTAAAGCAAACTGCTCTAATCCTACTGCAAACATAACTGCTAAAACAGTTGGAAACCACCACATTTTCCTAAAGTCTGTCATTAAGATAAACGGAGAGAAACATATCACTATAAAAAAGGCGTCAAATAAACTTGCTCGAAGCAATACTAAACCTGTGATCTCACCTCCGCGGTAATGCACATATAACACATGATGAGCGAACTCCCATGCCACATTGAGAACAAAGGCGCCTAAAAAAACAGCCGTAACCACAATATGCCAATTATCCCGAAAAAATCTTTCTTTCTGTTGCATGATTTACCTAAGTGGTAGCTTTATAAAACAATTAAAAGTAAAGCACCACAGCAGAAGCTGGGGGCTTCTGACTAAAACTAGAAGAAATATATTTCTTCGGAAAGTTCTAATAATCTTTTCGCTCTACAACTGTTTTCTGACCTGTTTCCACGTTCACTTGGTAGGTCGTGGTTCGTGACGAAGGATTAGTCCCACAGTCAGCTTCGCAAATGATCGAATACTCCTTATAAGTAATATGGGAGCTGTCAGTCCAGAGAATGGTCTCTCCATTTAACCCACCACTTCCCTCTCCCACTTCTTGCGTCGCTATCTGACGCATATTTGAACCATCAATGTCGGCTACATATAGAACTAGCCCATATAGAGTATCGCTCCACTTATCGAACACAGCCTTCTTTTGATCGGGAGAAACTACTACACTAATCTCTCCAGCAAAACTTGGATCCCAATCATATGCCACAACCAGCCCGGTTTTTTCATATGTTTTGCCTGCTCCTGTCTGCGTGACTTTGTAAAGCACCTCGTTATCCCCTTCTCGTCTAGCCTCAAATGATACGCTTGAAGTTGAGGGAGTAGTTAGCTGCGAAGTCGTAGATGTTTTAGTCGGCAGTGACTCAGTAACTGTTGTAGATTTCTTTATAAGCGAAAAGTACAGCACTACTCCTATAAGTATGACGAGCACTACCACTAGAATACTGTAAAACTTACCTTTTTGGTTTGGATTCATAAATACTAGTTATTAATTTTTCAAAGTTTAATCTTAAATTAAATCAAGTATATGTGTGACCATTAAGCCAAGCGTCAGCATACAGTTGACAAGCTATGTCGCGCTTTAGGTTCGCGTAAACGAACCGATGGCGGAGAGGGAGGGATTCGAACCCTCGGTGAGTTGCCCCACTCCGGTTTTCAAGACCGGTGCACTAAACCACTATGCGACCTCTCCAAGATGTTTTATTGTTTTTTCCGCCTCTGGCGGAACCCCGCCAAAGGCGGTGGCAAGACCGGTGCACTAAACCACTATGCGACCTCTCCAAGATATCCGGGCCCACTATCTCATAAAGTATACCCAAAATTTAAGCAACCAAGCAACTAGTCGCGAAGCCTCCGGGAAGCTATCCTGTACACCCCTGATCTATGCATAATCAAATATATGCTTACCTCTAGTTTTTGTATAGTAAAAACTATCCGATAATCCCCCACACGCAGTTTAAAATACCCCTTCAAGGTTCCCCGCAAAGGTATACCATAGTACAACGGAGCAGTCATCAGCCGTTCTTCTAAAGCCTTACGGATACGAGACTTCCATGCTGCTGATAGTTTGGGTAAGTCAGACCTTACAACAGCAGGATGATAAACTAACGAGTATTTAACTTCCATACCTTATGGTGCGGTAAAAATTTTGCCTTCTTAGCTCTCCGGTCAGAAACTACACCAAGCAGGGCGGTATCTTCTTCCAGCTCAAGCGCGACTTTAAGTAAGTCTGTTACCTTTGTGGCTACCGGCACAGCATCCCTAGTGGCAAGACCGGTCAATACTGTGTTTAACTGGTCATCCACTGTGAGATTGATCCTAGTTTTTATAGTTGGCATAAATTGAAAAATATTAGTCTTATCTTTAGAGTAACATCAAAGTAACACCGATGTCAATGGATACAAAAACAGCCATGATCTCTAGAATTCTGGCTGTTTTGTATACTTTTTGGGCCTGAAATTAAAATTTTCTGACCCGCTATTTTGTTTCCCCTATTATACAGGGTCCGACTAGTTAGTTACTCAGTCGTCGGATGCAGACTAGCGAAATGCAATTCACTAATCCGTATCTGTTACTGAATAGGGACTACAGGGTCTTCTATGCGAAAACCTGTAGACACTGTTCCGGGCTGGACCTCCACTTTCTTTTCTTCAGGTGGCAAAGTATCTGAGTCCATCTCTCCTGGCATGGGTTCGACCTGCTGTACCGCATCCTGTTTTACGGGTGCGGTCTGTAAAACCTTCAAATCCGCGACTAAGGTGACGGACTTGGCTAGAGCACTGGTCTTCGCAGCAGTAAAATCAGCCAACACCTTGACTTGCAAACCCGGCTTTAGCAGCTCTTGCGTAAAATCTTTACCAACAAACTCTGTTGTGGGGCTGATGTAAATCTCTGAAGACAACCCTTCAAGGCTAAGATACCCATCCTTAAAACTTTCTACCACACCTTCTTCTTCTAAAGTCACCACGCCCAAACTCGCAAGGTCCTGTTCACTTGAAGCTGCGATCATTAAAAGTGTAACCTGGGCTGTCTTGGCTCCCGCTTCTGCACTAAGAAGTGCTTCATGGGCAGCGCCTTCACCAGCATCACCGGACTGTTTCTGCAAAATATCTAGCTGTTGAGAAACGACGGCTGAAAGCTTACTTAGAATCTCCTGCCTACTTTCTAAAGCCTGATTGTTTACTGTTAAGCTATCCACAGTCTTTTGGGTCTGGTCCGCTAGCGCGTTCAATACTTTAAGCCTCTTTTCTTCTGTCACCCCAGGATCTGCAAACGCTATAGTAGCCTCCTCTAGTCTCCTCTCGGTTAAACGCAGGTTGTATTCTGTTTTGGCTTGAGGAGAGGGGTTAAGCACCAAACTTGCTCGCTGGGCTTCCAGCTTCCAAGTTGACAAGCTGTTGCGCAGGCCTAGGGCTTGATCATAAGCTGTCCAAACCATAAGTACCACTAATGCTGTCGCAGCAAAAGTACCAAGGACTTTCAACCACCCGTACGGTAAGATATGCCCATCTGGTTTGCGGTTTGGATTTTCCTGGCTTAAAAATGAGTACTGCTTTTTAGGTACCAGCACAGCATTTTTCGGTAGGGCTTTCAAACTTGCGGATACTGCAGAAAGCTCTCTGTCCTTACTAAGCGCGCTGAAAAACCCTGCTGCGGAACGATCCAAGGTTTTTGCCAAGATATACGCTTTTATGGTTACTCTCATGGTCTGCTTAGCTAGTTAGAACTCAATTTCACTTTTAAAGCTTTTAAAGCACGATACTGAATAACTCTTACATTGCCACTTGACTTACCTAATGCATCTGCCACCTCCTCGCAAGTCAGCTCTTCAAAAAACCGCATTTTCAGAACTGCTTGAAATTCTTCCGGTAAACTGCCCAGAGCAGCAAACAGTTCTTTTTGGGTTTCTGTAAACTGTAACTCATCTAATACAGATGAATTGTAGTCAGGTACATTTTCCAAGAACTCTAAGGGCAGAGTATCACTAGCTTTGCGATAGTAATCTATAACAGTATTTCTGGCTATAGCCAGAACCCACCCGAAAAACTTTTCAGAACCGCCTTTGAAATCCGCCAGTTTAAGGTAGGCTTTGGTAAACACCTCCTCTGTCAGGTCTTCAGCGGTTTCCTTATGCGAAGTCCGGTAATACACAAACCTGTATACTTTTTCAAAGTAATGGTCGTATAGCTGGCCAAAACTTTCAGAATTGCCTTGTTTTGCCAGTAAAAGAGCTTTTTCCAAGGCCTTTTCTGTCATTTTGGTATTGCTGTATCTATTAATATAGACGAGAGAATCTTCCATTTGTTACAAAATACGGAATGCAAGCCCTTTTGGCAAGGGTTATGAGAGAATCATAGCGAAATAAGTAGAAAAATGCACCCAGTTGGCGAAAAATCAACGGATGTGTTATCATCTGCTTTGTCAGCAGCTGGTTTTTACTAATCCCAACTGTGACAACACTCATTTGTTAGAGAAAGCTAAAAAGGGGTCGGATGGCCCCTCGGCTCCGTGCTAAGGAGTTATCCGGGTCAAACTGGATCGAGGGTTCGCCAAGTCATCCGACTTGGCGCCCATTCGAATGACAGGGCGAATCCATATATATGCTATTAAATGCATTACGTTTACTTTCTCAAGTTGTCTAACGACCAAATTTACAAAGGGTCGTGTAAGGACCTCAAAAGAAGATACTCTGAACACCAAAAAGGCAAAGTCTCTTCAACCAAACACTGGCTTCCTCTTAAATTGATTGGCTATGAAGCGTACGGAGAAAAATCAGACGCGATCCGCAGAGAGAAATTTTTGAAAACTACTGAAGGAAGAAGGTTGTTAAAACAACAATATCGTGATATCTTGAGTAAAGATTAATACTTTTGGAGAGGTGGCTGAGTGGTCGAAAGCGGCTCCGTGCTAAGGAGTTATCCGGGTCAAACTGGATCGAGGGTTCGAATCCCTCCCTCTCCGCCAGTAGTTTGTCTACTGTCTAACCCCAAAAGGGGTTTTTATTTTGCGAATGGAAAAAATATTTATATACTAACCCAGTATACTAAAACCAGTGCGGCATATAAAAAAATGCCACAGTTTACATGATCTAGGAAATAAGTGTGCTCAGCTATAAAATCTATGGAACCAAAACTAAACAAGCTTACAGAAGAAGAAATCCGAGTGCTGCTCAACAAGGAAACAGAACCTCCTTTTTCCGGAGCTTATGTGCATACCAAAGATCCGGGCACCTATGTCTGCCGCCAATGCGAAGCCCCTCTTTACCAATCGGTAGATAAGTTCGACTCTCACTGTGGGTGGCCGAGCTTTGACGATGAAATACCAGGAGCAATTGAAAAACTGCCCGACGCTGACGGCAACAGAACAGAGATAGTTTGCAGGCGCTGCGGAGGGCATCTGGGACACATATTTTTAGGAGAACGGTTCACACCAAAAA
>CAYYEK010000068.1:0-5387 GCA_964470855.1 uncultured Candidatus Saccharibacteria bacterium | reverse complement strand
ATGGGCACCATTTTAAAGATTTGAATGGTGCCCATTACAGAAGTTAAATGTCCCCGTCATATGCGGGTCCGCCTATGGCGGAAAATTTTTAACTGTAAATTCATAACTTTTAAACAACTCGTTAACACGTTAACTTTTTACACGACCCTGTCCGGAAAATGATTTTAATTCCTATCCGTCATCCTGATGCAAATCAGGATCCAGAAATTATAGCCTGGATTCCAGCTCGTTGGCTGGAATGACAGAAAGGGGAATAAGGAATGACAGAGTAGTATTTCTCAGATAGGTTCTACGTCTACTACTGCTTAGGGCGGGCAAGCTGTCAATTGTTAAATGTTCTCCACACATACTCACTACTAGCCGTTTGACTGGGAAATCATTTTTCCTTATACTTTAGATAAATTTATTAGAATTATTTTTTATGGGTGTTCCAAAAAAGCACAAAACCCGCTCAGGTCGTAATCAAAGACGAAGCCACTTAGCATTAAAGCCAAGCGCTTTGGCTAAGTGTAAAAATTGCGGCCAACCAACTATGCCGCACAAGCCTTGTCCAAACTGCGGATTTCTTACCAGTCGTGGCAAAAGCCGCAAGGTTGTGTAGTTAAATCTTCGCGACCTTTTCAGGTCATTGTTGTTGCTGTGGTTGTATTTTTCCGTCACCTGCTCGCTACCGGCTGGTCCGGTACATCGGAAAGGGTTAGGGGTATTCACCTGTCAAATGTCAAATGTCAATTGTTAATGGTTTGTTTTAAAGGTAGTATCGTTTATGGCTTCCAGACATCTTTCCAGAACCGTGGCCATGCAGACACTTTACGAGTGGGAGTTTGGTGGTGGACAAGAGGATGTCGAGGAATTGTTGAAAAAAAACTTAGAGCAGTTTGCTCCGGGCTTGGAAGCCCAAGAGTTTGCTTTTCAGTTGATCAGAGGCGCAGTCCAGCATCTAGAGCAGATAGATAAACTTATCTCTGAAGCAGCGCCAGAGTGGCCGGTCGCCCAGATCGGCAGCATTGACCGTAATGTCTTGCGGGTTGGTATATACGAGCTTTTTTACGCTCAAGATGTGCCACCTAAAGTTATCATCAACGAAGCTGTAGAAGTTGCTAAAACCTTTGGTGGGGAATCTAGTGGCAAGTTTGTTAATGGGGTGCTGGGAACTTTGTATAAAAGGCTTGATCAAGAAACGCCTAAGGTTCCTAATGAGCCTGCGGTATAGCTTACGATTGTTTTTTGGGCGTGGCTTTAAAAGATATGCTATAATCAAGTCAAAGGTTACTTCGCCTTAAACTACAAAAGGAGAAAGGAGTAGAGTATGAACAAGTCCGAGTTAACAGAAATTTTAGCCGCCCGTCTTGGTATTACTCACAGCGAAGCCGAGCGGATGCTAAACACATTGATCGCTATCATCTACGAACAGTTACGCGCCGGACAAAAGGTCAACATTTCCGGATTCGGACAGTTTAGCGTGTCCCACAGGGCATCTAGGTTGGGAGTCAATCCCAGATCTCCGCAACAGAAAATCCAGATCCCAGAGCTCAACACTCCAAAATTTAAAGCAGGCGAAGCTTTTAAAGCCGCGGTCAAATTGCGCAAATCTCAAAACCATACTACCCATACAGAGGATCAGCAAACAAGCACTCCGGCTACTCCAGCACAGTAGTTATTTTTCTCCAAGCACAACAAAAGGGTTACCCTTATACACAAAAGGGTAACCCTTTTCTTTTTAGCTAAATCTTCTATTGGTGTAAGCCAAACAAATCCGTCAATTTGGCCAAGTCCGAAGTGGGATGTGGGAATTCGCCAGGTCAGCAGGCCTGGTACGCCTCTGGCGGAAACCCCTATCATCAGTTTGCCTGCCCGCCGTAGCCACTGGAGCGGGATACGGGAATTGAACCCGTGCCTAGACCTTGGAAGGGTCCCGTACTACCATTATACTAATCCCGCGACAAAGGCTTTGGCAGGCGGGGAAAACTGAAGATTTTAAACCGCTATACGATACCCGTTGATTTTTAAGCTTGGCTTAAAAATAAATTCTCAGTCCCAATCTCTAAATTCTAAAATCTAAACTCCAATACCTAAATCATAAGCGAAAAAATGCTTGCACTGCGTAGCTCCCTATGTTAGGAGCGAAGCAGTGGTCGGGCTGCTGGGAATCGAACCCAGTCTATCTGGTCCCAAACCAGACGTACTACCGGTATACTACAGCCCGATGATTATATTGTTCAGGCTTTTGGTTAAGCCTGGGTTCGATTTTGCCCGAAAGGGCAAAAACTTTAGGAAGCGAAAGGCAAATTTATTTTGCCTTGAGCGTAACTTTGGGCAGTTTACTGCATCAAAGTAAATATAGCAACCAGTCTATCTGGTCCCAAACCAGACGTACTACCGGTATACTACAGCCCGATGATTATATTGTTCAGGCTTTTGGTTAAGCCTGGGTTCGATTTTGCCCGAAAGGGCAAAAACTTTAGGAAGCGAAAGGCAAATTTATTTTGCCTTGAGCGTAACTTTGGGCAGTTTACTGCATCAAAGTATTATATAGCAACCAGTCTATCCCGACGCCAAATCGGGACGTACTACCGGTATACTACAGCCCGAAGCTTGATAGCTTCGTAGGAGTAATAATACTGAATTAAATCAACTTTGTCTACATTTTTTCAGAGACCAAACTCATGTTATAATTATCAGGTAAAAAAGCGGAAAATGTTCGCTGTTCGTCGATTAAACAAAGATAGGACTTATGCGTTTGGCCAAGTACGACGCATTTTGTGAGGATATTTGGAAGCCGTAGTTAGAGCTACGGTGACAAATACCGGAGCAAAATAAGGAAGTAATTGGTCAAACCCTTGTGGCTACAAAGCCCTAAAGGGCTGGCTTCGGCCAGACTTCGGGCTAAGGCGCATAAGTCCTAAAAGAAACAAAAATTCAAATGGTAGGTGAACTACAATTACTAGGAGGAAAGTACATAGAAGGCTTGCTTACACCTTCTATGCGTAAACGGGCATCTAGGTTTGCTGGCACAGTTACCAAGAGAAAAAAACTGGGGGCAGGGTTGGTGGAAGTAGAGGTGTCGCTTGGTACTCAGTTTGAGTTCTTGCCCGGCCAATATGTTTGGTTGGAGGTGTTTGACAAGGCAGGAAAGCCCTTTCCACACAATCACCGCGCTTTTTCCCTGTTGGATGCTGGCAACCAAACAGACAAGCTCCATTTTGTGTTTAAAGACAATACTGAAAGTGATTTTAAAAAAGGGGTGGTGTTGGGTGGTAAGGTCGTTGTATCAGGGGCAAGAGGGTCGTCTTTGGTTTTGGATTGGAAAGAGCGTACCCCGCTGGTTGCTCTAGCTGGGGGCACTGGGGTTTCCCCATTTATGAGTTTGGCCAGAAGTATAAATGCAGCAGCAAGGAAGCGGTTAAAGCTTGTGTACTGTGCAAGTCAAGAGCAAGAGCTGGTGTATTTAAGCGAGCTAAAAGAGCTAGAAAGCCAGCATAAAAACTTTTTCGTTGAGCCGGTAGTTCCCAAGTTAAATGAAGATGCGCTAAAGTCTGCGTTAAGCGGTAGTTTTAAGCAGGCTCAAGTGGCTGTAGTTGGGCCACAAGGTTTTGTGGACGCAGCTTTTCAGATGCTGCAAAAGTTGGGCGTTAGTCGCGAACGGATGATTTTTGAGAATTTTTACCCGACCGATACCCATGTACAGTCCTTGTTCCAACGAACTTTTGACCAAGGGTTAGCGCCGGTGCTACTGCAGGGCATAGAGCAGTCCAATTTTCATGTTATCTTAACCGACATCAACGGCGTAGCCAGGTACGCTAACCCTAAGGCATGTAAGATGACCGGTTTTAGTAAAGAGGAAATCATAGGCAATACCCCTAGGCTTTGGGGAGGTTTAAATGATCCGGAGTATTACCGGCTGTTGTGGGCAGAAAAAATTATAGGCCAAACTCATGATGATGAGATCATAAACCAAAGAAAAACCGGTGAGCTTTATGTAGCTATGGCACACATCGCTCCCATCTACATAGAAAAAGTTCTTGTAGGTTTTATAGCTACGGAAGAAGATATAACCGAACTTAAAGCTACGCAAGAGGCTCTGCGGATCAGCCAAGAGAGATTTGCTCTGGCTGTAGATGGGGCCAGCGCTGGGATCTGGGACTGGGATTTAGCGTCAGGTAAGGAGTGGTGGTCAGAGCGTTTTTATGAGCTGATTGGTTACAAGCCATCGGAGTTTGAGGCCACCTTGGAAAATTTTCAAAAGTTGTTGCACCCGGATGATGCAGAGCGAACTTTTGCGTTGGTAGAGCAGTGTTTTAAAGGGCAGGGAGATTTTAGGTTGGAGTACCGGCTGCGCACAAAGAAACAGGGCTACAAATGGTTTTTAGGGACAGGAGTGGTGAGTGTAGACAGTGCTGGTAAGCCGCTTCGTATGGTGGGCACCATAGTGGATATAAACACTGAAGTGGAAAACCGTCAGAAGTTGTCTCAACAAAACGAAGAGCTGCAGAAGTTCAACAATTTGCTAGTAGGAAGGGAGTTGAAAATGCTTGAGCTAAAAGAGACTATTAAACAGCTGCAACATGCCCAGAAGAAAACAATATAGCTGGCGCTTAATACTGGTTAGATTCGTTTGCGTGTTTAGTTTTGCTATCTACAGCTTTTACCTATCTTCAGTTTTTACTTCAGCAGGTGAACATGTCCTAGTGGGACAGGAAAAAGACTATCCGCCATTTATCTACCAAGATGCGGCTGGCGTTCCGGCAGGGCTTTCTGATGATTACTTAAGGCTTGTGGCGTCAAAAGTAAACTTAGAATTTACGTATACAGAGCCAAAGTCTTTATCTACCTTGCTAGAGATGGCTCGGGTAGGCGAGTTAGACCTGATTACTTCCGTTACATCTACTCCAGAGCGCACCGAGTATTTGGTGTTTTCAAAAAGTTATGTGTCTATACCGGCGGTTGTTATTTTTCCCAGAACTGAAAACATAAAAACAATAGACGACCTTAAAGGTTTGAAAGTTGGGGTTGGTAGGGGATTTGCAGTGGAGAGTTTTCTGACTAAAAATTTTCCACAACTTGCCTTGTATCAGGAAGAGAGTGATGAGATCAGCATTTTTCACTTGTTGACCGGACAAGTAGACGCTGTGGTGATGGATATAGCAAGTGCAGCTTTTTTGATCCGCACTCATGGGATCACGACTTTAACCATAGGTCCGGATGTGGGTTTTCAGTATGACCTAAGCTTCGCAGCGCCGAAAGGTAGGGAAGACTTGATTGCAGAAGTCAACAGGGCACTTGCTAGTATAAGCATTACAGAGCAGGAAGCTTTAAATAGAAAATGGTTTGGCTTAACAGAGCTTGAAGTGAAAGTTTCTTTTTGGAAAGATCGCAATGTCAAACTA
>CAYYEK010000067.1:0-5446 GCA_964470855.1 uncultured Candidatus Saccharibacteria bacterium | reverse complement strand
GTACAGGACTCGAACCTCTGACATCTTCGGTGTAAACGAAGCGCTCTACCAACTGAGCTAACCGTCCGATTGTTCGAGCTAGGTACCGGTTTGTCTAAACGCGCGAAAATACTATAACAGATAGTTATATTTTGGGCAAGACCGGGCCTTGATAATTGACCGGGTTTTTCGTTATACTAGTTAGGCTTTGATTTGCCCAGGTGGCGGAACTGGTATACGCGCTACCTTGAGGTGGTAGTGGGAGCAATCCCGTGGAGGTTCGAGTCCTCTCCTGGGCACCATCTGTACGATACGCATACAGGCGTAGTGCTGGAAGAATAATAGTACGGTTCATACCGGGCAGGCTGGTCAAGGTCTTCCGGTATTTTTTTTCGACATACTCCCAGTAAATATAGGTAGTTTCTAAACCAAGAAGCTTGCCTGTGCATTATGGGTTTTAGAATTTAGTAATCTGTGGCATACTTACTACATAGGTTATGAATGAGCTTACAAACAAAGCAAAGATTTTGATCGTGGACGATGAGCCTTCTATCCGCAAAGCCCTCTCCGAGAAGCTAGAACGGGAGGGTTTTTCCACATTTACTGCTCCGGACGGAGAAGAAGGTCTGGAGGTTGCTTTGAGCCTGAGACCAGACCTGATTTTGCTAGACATCTTGATGCCTAAGATGGACGGCCTAGCCATGCTTAAAAGGATGAGGCAGGACGAGTGGGGAAAAACTGCCAGCGTGGTAGTGTTGACCAGTGTTGACTCTGACCAGAAAGCCTTAGAGGCTATGAATGAGCTTGTATATGACTTTTTACTTAAAAAAGATACGAAGTTAGACGAACTGGTGGCAATAGTAAAAGAAAAAGTAGGTCTATGAAACGCTTTTTTGTTACTCTGGCGATCGTCTTGCTTGCAGCCCCTGGGCTGTTTTTGTCGTATACAAGCGTTGCAGCCGCAGTTGGTGCTAAGCTTTGGACTGCTCCTACAGATGTGTCTAGGTTTGTAGGCGAAACTTTTGCGGTAAATATTTATGTTTCGTCTTTGCAAACACCTATTAACGCGGTTTCGGGCACTTTGGAGTTTACTGCAAATAGTCTTGAGGTGGTAAATGTTTCAAAAAATGGCTCTATCTTTTCTATCTGGGTAAAAGAGCCGGTCTATGACAATGCTTTAGGGACTATCTCATTTTCCGGTGGATTAACTCCTCCGGGTTTTGTCGGATCGCAAGGTCAGATATTTTCCGTAAGTTTTAAAGCTAAATCTGCAGGACCAGCCAGTGTGATTTGGAAAGATGGACAAGTGCTAGCCAATGACGGACAAGCAAGCAACATCCTTCGGGAGATGCAAAGCGCTAACATAAGTTTGGTGGAGCAGGCGGTTGATACAGGAGAAAAGCCTATAGTTAAAGAGCCGGTTAGCCCAGCGCCAAACACCGGTGGGGCTGTTGTAAGTTCTCAGATGAGAATGCAAGATAAGATAGCTATCATACTTGTGGTAGCGGTATTTGGCTGCGTGCTGATCCTAGTAGGTTTGATCAGTAGAAGCAAGGATAGAAGCAAACAACTCGCAGCCCGAGTGACAGCAAAAACCGTGGTTGCGGAACGGTTCGATATCTTGAAAAAAGATATAGTGGAAGAGTTGTGGCATCTGGAAAAGAAGATCAAGAAGGGTGAGCCGTTTTCACGCGAAGAGCGAGAAAGAAGAGAAAAACTGTTAAGAGAGTTAGGCGAAGACTCGGAGGAGATATTATCCAAACTTCAGGAATTATAAAAAACCGCTCGATCTGACATTGAGCGGTTTTTATTTTTTGTTAATAAAGAGAGAACCTGTTTTTGGTTAACACAGGGTCTAGGTTGAGTGGGTTTATGCAGGCAGGATTTTCCACGAGTTGTCAGGATTTCGGATAAGGTTTCCGGCTACGGCAAAGCCTGCGGCGTACTTGTGGCCTCCCCCACCGTATTTTTTAGCCAGTTGGCTCACGTCTATACCTCCGCCAAACTTGTGCGGGTCGCTCCTTAGGCTCCCTTTTACCATAGGGCCGTCCTGCTTTAAAAAAAGAGCAAACTTCGCTTGCGGTACTTTGTTTAAGGTTTCTACGAACCCTTCAAAAACTGACAGGGGTGGATTTCCCAACTCGGCGAGATCGCGGGAGGTGATGATGCAGAGCGCCATTTGCTTTTGGTGGTCAAAAGTAGAGTTGGCAAGTGCTTTGCCCCAGGCCTTGATGCTGGTAAGATCTTTTTGGCCGAATGTGTGTTTAGTTATGTGTCCCGGTCTGGCCCCTGAGGCAAAAAGCGCTGCTGCGGTTTTCAGGGATTTTTCTGTTGTGTTGGAGTGCACAAAAGAACCTGTGTCAGAGATGAGGCCTGCTAGAAGACAAAGCGCCGTATCTTGGTCTAGTGGTATGTTTGTGCTTTTAAAAAGATCGTATGCAACTTCTGCAACAGCTGCGGCGGATGGGATGACTACATTGACGTTGCCGAAAAACGCGTTATCGGGATGGTGATCCAGGTTTAGTATGGGTGTGTGTCTGGAAAATCCCTGCAGTCCTGTACGGTCCAAAGTTGAGCAGCCAGAGACTATGTAAAGGTCAGTAGCTTCAGTCACAGAAAAGCCGTCTAGTGCTTTGTCTGCATCGGGTAGGAATTGTAGGTGCGGTGGCACTCCCCCCTTTACCACAATGGTGGTTTTTTTTCCCAATTTTTTGCAGACATGGTGTATGGCTAGGACGGTGCCGAAGTCATCTGCATCTGTTCGTTCGTGGGTGGTAAGGAAAATTTTATTGGCCTGAGATATGAGTTTCCAGGCTTGTTCTAGAGCATTTGTTTGCGGTAAGGCTTGGCTAGTCATGTGGCAGGTTATCTATGATGACGTTTAAGTGTGCCGCAAATCTGGCGCTTGTGTCAACAAACAGTTGGAGCCTGGGGACGATCTTCATCTCTACTTGTTGGTTTAGTTCACCCTGGATGTGATACAGGCTTTTTTTAAGCCTATTTAATACAGCATCGTCTGAGGCATTGAGGATAGAAAGCCAAACCTTGGCCCACCGTAAATCTCCGCTTATTTCCACCCTGGAAACACTAACTAGCGCTTCTGGAAAGTCATCCAGGTAGTTTTTCAATATAGGCCCTAACAACTGGAGCAGTAGGCTCTCCAGTCTTTTTTGGCGCATCGCTTTGTTTTGCTTGGGAGGAAGAGGCATCGGTTAGTTAGAGGCTTTTTTGCTTTAATACTTCTTCAAAAGACTCTAAGGTGTCTCCAACTTTCACTTTGGCTTTGACCTTGATTTTCATTCCAAATTCATGGCCAGCAGCTACTTCTTTGGTGGCCACCTTGCTTTCTTGCAGTTCCATGATCTCACCACGAGCTATTTCCTGGCCATCTCTCCACAGGGCTATGGGTTTTGCTTTACGCAATTCCCCACTGTTGACTTTGCCCCCGATGATCTGAAATTCAGCTTCGGTTAGGAAGACCGCCAGGACTTCTGCTTTACCAAATACCGCATGCTCGTACTCGGGTGTAAAGAGTTTCACCACCGCAGTCGTGATATCCTCAAGTAACTCGTAGATAACTTCATAGTTGTCTACTACGATGTGTTTTTGCTTTGCAAGATTGAGAGCTTTAGGGTTAGTTTTCACCCGAAAACTTATAAGGCTGGACTTGGTGCTTTCAGCTAGAAGCACGTCTGACTCGTTTATGTCCCCTACTCCTTTACTGGCAATGTTGATAGTAACTTCGTTGTTTTTCAACTTCGATAATGACTGCTCTATAGCTTCTAAAGATCCAGCGACATCTGCTTTTATGATTAGATTGAGGCTTTTAGATAGCATATCGCCCTGCAATTGCCTTTTGGCAGTCAAACTATGTGAGCGCAGTAGTTTGGCAGTGTTGTTGGCGGCTAGCTTTGCTTCGTCCAAGCTAGTCTTGGTAGTTAAAACATCTCCTGCTTGAGGGGCGGCGGAAAAACCAGAGACTTCCACCGGGGTGGATGGGCCTGCTGTTTTCAGTTTTTGTCCACGCTCGTCTTCTAAAGTTTTTACTCTTCCATATCCGCAGCCTGCCACCACTATGTCCCCAACCTTAAGCTGGCCGTTTTGTACAATCACCGATGCCACAGAACCCTTCCCACTTTCAGTGTGAGATTCTATGACTGTTCCCACGGTTTGTCCTTTGGGGTTGGCCTTCAGTTCTAGGACATCTGTCACCAAGACGATCATGTCTAAAAGTTCAGAGATGCCTATGTTGTTCCGGGCAGATATCTCCATAGCTACAGTTTGTCCTCCCCATTCTTCTGTTACAATTCCCAGAGAAGCTAGTTCTTGCTTGACCTTCATGGGGTTTGCGGTTTCTTTGTCGATTTTGTTTATGGCCACCAGTATGGGGGTGTTGGTAAATTTAGCTCTGTTTATGACCTCTACAGTTTGAGGCCGCACTCCGTCATCTGCAGCCACCACAAGTACGATTAGGTCTGTGACATTGGCTCCTCTGGCTCGCATTTCTGAAAACGCTTCATGCCCCGGGGTGTCTAGGAAAGTAATTTTTTTGTTGTTGTGGGTTATCTGATAAGCACCTATGTGTTGGGTTATGCCGCCTGACTCACCAGAAACAACGTCCGTTTTTCGGATGACATCTAGAAGAGTTGTTTTTCCATGATCCACGTGACCCATCACCGCTACGATAGGAGGTCTGGGCACTAACAGCTCTTGGGATTCCAGATTTAGTACTTCAGCTACGGTTTTAGGGCGCAGCGAGTCCGCTTCTTGTTCTGTTTGTTCAGTGATTTCCACACCAAAGTCTTGCGCTACTATAGCGGCTGTATCATGATCTATCTCTTCATTTATGGTTGCCATCACACCGTTAGTAACCAAATGTTTTATCACTTCAGTCACCGGTTTGTGTAGTAGTAGAGCTAACTCCCCTACTTTGATAAAAGCTGGGATGCTTACTTGTCCGCTTCCTTTTTCTTCTAAGACAGGAGTTTGTTGACTTAGGGCGTTTAGGATGCTTTTAGCAAGCGTGTTTTCCAGCTTATTGGCTCTGGGGGGTATAGGAAAACCAGCTGCGGCAGCTTTGGTGCGCAGTTCCGGTATAGATAAATTTAAAGCTGAAGAGAGGCTGGAAAGATTCATGGTGTTTGGCTTAAAAAAATAACCGAGCTTTACTGGTACTTTTGCTCTTGTTGCCAAACAATCATAAACCTATTTCAGTAAAAACGCAAGAAAAACGCGCCACTCCGGCGCGTATGAGTCTTGTAAGTTGCTTTTGGCGATGGCGACTAGAAGGTCCGGTTTTTGCCTACAATTATTTTTAACGGGGTACTGAGCATCTCTGCTTGGACTGGAAATCTACCCACAACCCTGCCAAGCATGCTCAAACCATGTCCTTTGGGTTCTAAAAACTCTACTTGCTTGCATTTTATAACTGTACTTTTTGGCAGATCCTCCAGCCTTCCAGCGCTGA
>CAYYEK010000066.1:0-5661 GCA_964470855.1 uncultured Candidatus Saccharibacteria bacterium | reverse complement strand
CGCAAGGGCTTTGGCGAGGCGAGGCTAAGTCGAAGGATGGCACGAATAGCGAATAACGAATAACGAATAGCGAATGAAGAATATTGCAGATTTGAATTGTAAATTGGGCAATGGTCCCGAAAATGGGCACCATTTTAAAGATTTGAATGGTGCCCATTACAGAAGTTAAATGTTCCCCGCCTCGGGCGGGGTCCGCCTTTGGCGGAAAATGTCAAATGTTAAATGTTTCCTGCTCGCTGTTTTCTCTTTCCGCCGATTTTACGGTACAATAAGACCATGATGCCGAAGGTTACCTCTACTGACTCTTACACCCCTTTTACCAAACTCACCCCGGAGGAGCAAAGACTCATACCTAAACGAAAACCTCCTACCCCGAGGCTTGCTTTTCATAATTTCTTTTCTTCCTGCGTTAACGCTCTGGCCAAAGGCGTAGTAGCTGGTTTTATGTTTATCGCGCTTCTGGCAGGTTCTATTTTCGGTGCGTACTATTTCATCTACACCAGCGTAGCTCCGGACATAGAACGATTCCTTAGCTCCCCCATCCCGGAGTCCACCAAGATCTATGCAAGTGACGGTTCCCTGCTCTACGAAGTCTACCAAGATAGCAAAAGAACCAGCGTAGAGCTAAGTGAAGTCTCAAAAGATTTCCAACACGCCATCTTAGCTGCCGAGGATAAAAATTTCTATGAACACCCAGGGATAAGTGTTGCAGCCATCTTTCGGGCGGGTTTGCAAAATTTAGTCACTCCTGAAGAGCTGGTGGGCGGCAGTACTATCACCCAACAGTTGGTGAAAAATGTCATCCTCACCCCGGAACGATCCATATATCGAAAGCTTGCGGAAGCCATCTGGGCGCAGGAGTTAGAAAAAAAGTTGTCTAAAGATCAGATTTTGGAAAAATACGTCAACTATGTCTACTTTGGCAGAAACAGTGCTGGGATAGAAGCCGCAAGTCAAAGTTACTTCGGCAAGCCGGCCAAAGAACTCAACTTGGCGGAAAGCTCATACCTTGCAGCCTTACCCAAGGCGCCGAGTCTATTAAGCCCTGATGGACCCAACCTTGCTTACCTGAAACGCCGGCAGGATTATATCTTAGAAACATTGTGGGAAGAAGGACGGATCACCGAAGCCCAGTTAGGGCAAGCAAGAGCCGCAACAGTAACCCCTACCCCCTTAAAAACCACCTTGCGTTACCCTTTCTTTACCCTTTGGCTCAAACAAGAACTTTTAAAAACCTATGGGGAAGACCAAGTTTATCACGGAGGTTTGCGGGTAACAGCAACACTAGACACGCGCCTTCAAGATCTAGCAGAACAGGAGATAAAATCATATGTGGAAGGAAGCGAAAAAAAATACCGACTCTACAACGCAGCACTAGTTGCCATAGAACCTAAAACCGGCTTGTTACGAGTTATGGTTGGAGGCAAAGACTACGCAGGGACCCCTGAGCCTGCTGGATGCGAACCTGGCAAAAACTGTTTGTTTGATCCAAACACCAATGTCTCCACCGCGCTCCGCCAGCCAGGCAGCAGCTTTAAACCCTATGTTTACCTAACCGCTTTCGGAGAAGACTTCAGATACACCCCGAGCAGCATAGTCTACGACATCTCTAAAAATTTCAGTGCCCCAGGTTTTGCCGCATACCGACCCAGCAACTATACTGGCGCGCAGTTTGGGCGCGTCTCGGTACGCAAAGCCTTGGCCGGCAGTCTCAACATAGCTGCAGTAAACACTCTATCGGAAATCGGTCTTGAACCGGTAATCCGCACCACTAGGAACCTTGGTATCACCGCGCCGCTCTCCAACTGTGGATTGGCCATGGCCTTAGGTGCGTGCGAACTGACCTTACTAGAACACACCTCTGCTTTTTCCGGCATAGCCAACTTAGGCAAATACAATCCCGTATCAGGCGTGGAAAAAATCACAGACAAAACCGGCAAGCTTCTCTACCAAGCTGTACCGGAGAACCGCCCTGCGATCAATCCGCAGGCAGCGTATATGCTCATTGACATCTTGTCCGACAATGACTCACGAAGTTACATCTTCGGCAAAAATAACCCTTTAAAATTTACGGACCGTAAAGTTGCGGTTAAAACCGGCACCACTCAAAACTGGAGGGACGGTTGGACAGTTGGTTTTACTCCTCAACTCACAGTTGGAGTATGGGTGGGTAACAACGACGGCACCTACCTGCGTAATGGCGCGGATAGTATAGTTAGCGCGGCCCCTTTATGGAGAGGTTTTATGGACAAAGTGTTAGCAAACTTACCTGCAGAAGATTTTCCTGAACCGGACGGCATAGCTAGGCTCGCCATCAACCAAAAAACTGGAAAAATTATCCAAGGAAAACCTAAGGGAGCCAAGTTTGAACTATTTTCCAGCTACTCTATCCCCTACGATCAGTTTGGGATAGGCTTGTTACCCCAAGCCCGGGTAGCTGGTGCCGAAAAACCGGACTTTGAGCAGCTACTTGAAAATAGTGGCGAAAATACGGTAATATTAGACCCTTGGCCGGGTAAGCTCATCACCCAGACCCCATTTGATGTCATAATCCACACCGGCAGCAGTAGTGAAGACACGACTGTTAGCATAACTTTAGACGACAAGGTGATAGCAGAACTTACAGAGCCGCCGTTTGTGGTCAGCGTCCCAGAGCTGCTTAGCAACGGCGAGCATACCCTTACAGCCAAGGCGGTGCATTTCGGATTTTTTGAAAGCACGGCAAGCGTGAAGTTTAAAACCTTCTTCAACCCCCCACCATTAGAACCAAGAGGAAAAAGATGAGAAAAAACATAAGCACAGAGCTATTGCTTAGTGCCGCTTTAGCGGTTTCGCCTGTGGTACTAAGTGGTTGCAGCACTCCTGCATCAAGGGAAAAAAACTTACTAATGATAGCAGAGATTGCAGATAGTGCAGTGCAGTCCGCTGATATTTTAACAAAAACCGGCAGCTCAAAAATAATGCGATTGCGTTCCCTGTACCGCACAAACCCGGAGTGCCAATCTCTCTTTCAAAATTCCCAATTAGAAGTTAGGGTAAGCATGATAAATGGATATTTAGTAGCAGACGTAAACCTAACATTTGGAGGGCAAAAATATGAAGTAAGCTTTGGCACGGTCAATCAAGTTTTTGAACCCAAAAGCCTACCTGTGATAACAGAACATTTTCAAAAAGAGATAGAGGAATGGATTAGAACTACTATAATGAATCGGGTAGGCATGCTGTTTCCACAGTGCGCAAACTCTTCAGACAACGCTTCGTATAACGTCCCTGTTGGCGATGCTTTTAGGCAACGATATATAGTTTACGAAAGACTAAATAATAATCAGTGCCAGCCAACTACATATACCATAGGAAAAAATCTAAAAACTCAACCACAAAGGATCGCGCAACCTTACATTACTGATGTAAATAGAAGAGGCAAATTTATGTTCCCAACAGCTAGATCAAATACTTCATCTTAAGAAGAATCTATGCAGACGAAAGAAGTACTCCCTTTGGTATTTGCTACGTTGATTACAGCTGGATGCCAAAGAGAAAGACAACTACCACAACAGACTGCAAAACAGGCCGCGCCCATACCCGCTGAAACCCCAACGCATCAACAAGAAAACCTTACGCTAAAACTCCAAGCACTAGTAAACGAAAATGCTAAAAAACTTTGCGGTGAAGGCTACATAGGTCAATTTTTACTGCGAATAACTCCTTGGGAAGGTGAAGGTAATGGTGTATATAAAGTTTTAATCTCCCATGAGCACTGCCCTACTCAAATGCAGGCAGAAGTCCTAAATAACATAGACGACTTCGTAGACAAAGCGTTCTCCAATTTGATGTTTACAGTAAATCAACACATACAATATCAACACCGTGAATGCTTAGGACGTGGAACACAAATAACACGTCAATTGACTAATAAGCCAAATATTCCGCCACCTTTAAAACCCAGCCAAACAAGACCGTATTTTAATAAGACTTGACAAATGATGAGAAGTATAGTACAAGACAAGTAAAGGCCGTACCAGGTGCAATCGGACATTAAAGAGATTATAAAAGCTTATGCAAGTTCCAATGCAAGTTCCAACAAGCTTAACAAACGCACTTAACGCTCTAAAAGCCAATGGCGCACAAGGACTACCTAGCGAAAGCGAAATACTAGAAGCACCCGATGGTACGAATTGGACAGGTGACAAAAACACTCCTGGCGAGACATGGTTTTTGGTAAAACACAACACCGATAGTTACAACGCCCAGTTTTAGCTGAACCTACACATAAAAAGGAGGGCGTATGTTTTTTTTGTGGTTGTCTAGATGGGCACCATCTAGACACTACGATTTTAGTTAGGAACTATAGCGATCCAAACCTGTCCGGGTAAAAGTTTGATAGGCTGACCAAAAGAGTCTCTAAACTGAAAACTCCCGCCAGGGCTTCTTGACCACTCCCCGGTAAACTGCTGTCCGGCTGTGTAGTACATAAGCTGCCCTTTGCCGTCTGTGCGAACATCCATCCGTCCTTCCGCATCACCAGGAATCTCGTTGATATCTGTTTTCATTACCAACACACTGCTCGGCGAGATCCTTTGGCCATTGCCGTCGTCTACATCTGGCATGCCTGCGATACTTCGCAGGTATTTTTTTTGTGCAAGATCATAATTAAACTGCACTAAAAACTCCGGCTTGGAAAAATTTATATCCACGCCCTGCTCAAACGGTACTCCCCCTACTACACTTTCCACATACTCCACGCCCAGCGATGGGGGCACGTCTAACATCTCTAAAGACTGGTCTTGGGCATACTCAAAGAGTTTCGTGGTTGTGGTATACACATTGTGCGGCGCACTGCGCGACTTTATCCTTTCAAAGTACTCGCCTTGGTAGTACTCATTAACATCCACTAGTTGGCCGTACTTCTTAGCTTTCAAATCCCGCAATACCGATGGACTACCACCAACATGGACGAACAAGCCTTGCCACATATCAGCCAGCTCTGCATAGTAAGTCCTAGCTGACCTGATAGGACCTAAATTCACGCCGTCGCGCTGAAAAATCGCTAAAAATCTTGTGATCCCACCTTCCGCCACCACCTCATACACCACCTCTGCTTGGGACAGGCCGGACTGGGGTCTTGAGTCAGGATGATTTTCTATCATCACCGCCAATACTCGTCGCTTTGCAAGGTTAGAGTCCAAACCTGGTTTTGCAGGCTCTCCTGAAATGTACGCAAATGGCGACTTGGTAGGCTCATTGCTTTGAGGATTTTTGGCATTTTCTGATGAGTCTGTGTCTTTTTGTAAAAGCGGGGTTGCGCGCAACACAAAAAATCCCGCCACTAAAAGCACTAACACGCCCAGCATCACCCATTTTTTATCTTTTTGCATAAATTTTCGACATCAAGATGTCAGCTTCTAGGTATTAAGTAATAGGTATAAGGTAATAGGTATTAGGTATTAGGTATAAGGTATTAGGTATAAGGTATTAGGTATAAGGTAATACTTACTTCTAAATTCTAGATCCGTGCGATCCTTCGATTTAACTCAGGACAGGTTAGTGTATTACTGCGCTATTCCCCATTCGTGCTTTCTTCTTCCTCCCCTAGGGTAGGGGAGGCTTGGTGGGGTACGAAAATTGTTTTAATCTTACCTCACCTAACCTCTCCTATCTTAG
>CAYYEK010000065.1:0-5714 GCA_964470855.1 uncultured Candidatus Saccharibacteria bacterium | reverse complement strand
CGTACTTAAGCATAAATCTAGGTTAACAGATGTTAGTCTGCTAGTCTAGAGCCTTTTAGATTAAGATATAGTGACTAAAAATAAGTCACTTTTTATGGTAAACACAACATTAGATATCCTTGCTAAGCTTGGTCTTAGTGCCGACGAGGGGAGGGTTTACCTTGCAGCTTTAAAGCTGGGCGAGGCAACTGTACAGGAGTTGTCCAGAGAAGCAAATGTGCCTAGGACTAGCATTTATAACTTTTTACGCCCTATGCAGAAGCGTAAGTTACTTTTTGCAGGCAAAAAGAAAAAGCGCACAGTATACAGCGCGGTTCACCCAAATCAGTTAGTAGAAATCCAAAGAGTGAGGCTAAAGGAAATTCAAGAAATGTTGCCCCAGCTGCTTTCTATTCATACTCAAGCAGGGGAAAAGTCCAAGGTAAGTGTGCATACAGGTGCGGATGGTATAAAAACAGTTTTAACAGATATGCTAGTAGTCGGTGAGCCAATTTATGCTTGGAGTGACTACGACGCCATGTCTTCAAAACTTGGGGAGTACTATTTTGATGTGTTTCCGCCAGAGAGGGCCCGAAGGAAAATTCTTTCTCAAAATATAGTTGTAGATACACCAAAGGCCAGAAAGTTTGCAGAAAAAGACGCTAAATACTTTCGGAGGTCTAAATTATGGAGGACTCAAGGTTTAGATGCCGAGATAAATATTTATGGAGACAGAGTGGCGTTAAATGGTTATAAAAGTACAGAGCCCTATGCTGTACTAATACAAAATACTGCCATCGCCAAGGCGTTGAAGGCCGTATGGCAACAGCAGTGGGATTCCCTTCCAGAGTAGGGAGGGTTAGTTGGTAGATGGCCCACTTTTCGCTTACGGAGCAAAACTAGTTTTCAGTCCTGGTTGCCTGGTCACCGTCATTTTTTACCGCAAGTGGTCAAAAAAATGTCCGAGTTCACGGAGTAAACTTTTGCTTGGTAGGCTTCTTGGAAACTTTTTGGAGGCCGTGTCTGTTTCTTGCCGTATTTAAATTCATATCCTGTAATTTCTCCTCTACTTTCAAAAACCAAGTCAACCTCATTTTTTTCAAGGCATAGTATAGTTTCCTTGATTTTTTCTAGTTGTTTGCGGTGTATCATGAATACGATATATCGTACTATTCAACATTATACCAGATTTTGTGTAGTATAGTAGTAACAAATTGTTATAGTAAAACCAAACTTTACTACTATTTGCCTTCACTGAAATTATCAGCACAATGTCGCTAGCCTACCTAGATTTATTACTCGAGATATTCAGGAACATTATTTAGTCTTTATGGAACCCCAATCTAGACTAGGTGTCCGCGTGAAAATAACCAAGTTTTTTTAGGTGTTAACTAGTGCTAAAATTTAGGCATGTCCATTGTCCCACAACTGTTTTTAAATGGTCTCATAGCTGCTAGCTTTTATGCGCTAGTGGCTTTGGGTTTTAATCTGATTTACGGAGTTAGTCGTTTTTTCAACATGGCGCATGGGGTGCTGGCCGCTGTTGGTGGGTACACGGTATTTTTCTTGTTTAAGCAGAGTAGCCAGCCTTTGTGGTTGGCAGTTTTGTGTGGGGTAGTGGGTGCGGGCCTGTTGGGACTGCTCATAAACTTGCTGGTCTATCGTCCGCTTAGAGTTAGGAAGGCCAGTGGCGCGGTGATGTTAGTAGCTTCCATCGGGGTTTTTACCATCGTTCAAGCAACGCTTGCGATCTTGTTTACCAGCCAGTTTCGGACGCTTTCACCGGCCGGATACTTGCAGCCAACCTATCATGTACTAGGTGGGATAGTGACCTTAGTGCAGGTAGTTACTTTTTGCAGCGCACTGTTGGTGTTTATAGCTTCCTGGCTTCTATTTCGTTTTACCAAGCTTGGGATATACACGCGTGCTGTTAGTGATGACAAGGAGGTGGCAGAAGTGATAGGCGTACCCACCGAGCGCGTTTTAGCTTGGATGTTTTTTTTAGGATCCAGTATTGCCGGTTTAGCCGGGATCTTGGTTGGGTTTGATACGGGGCTGGAACCGACTATGGGCATGGGCTTGTTGCTTAAAGGTGTGATAGCGGCCATAGTTGGGGGTGTGGGCAATATTTCGGGTGGGATGCTAGGCAGTTTACTTCTAGGGTTAGCTGAAAACTTTGGTATTTGGAAAATCAGTGGTGAGTGGAAAGACGCGATTGCTTTTGCGATCTTGATTTTGTTCTTACTCTTTAGACCAAACGGCATCTTAGGGAAGAAAGGTACTGCTTAAGCGAAGCGCAAAAGCAATAATCCCTAATCCTTGATCCTTTATCCTTAACCAAACTTAAAAACCATGGACCACAACGGATTTAGATTTAGGGATTGGCAAGTATACAAATACCTTAGTGAGATTAGAAAATAGAATTTAGAATATGGATAAGACAAAAAACCAAATAACTGGCTTTCAAGATTTGAGAGTATGGCAAGAGGGTCACAAGCTGGTGCTGTCAGTATATGTAGTGACTAGAAGTTATCCCAAAGAAGAAGTCTTTGGTTTAGTTAGTCAAAGTAGACGGTGTGTCGTATCCATTACTTCAAATATTGCAGAGGGGTTTGGCCGCGCCTCCTATAAAGAAAAGATGCAATTTTTCTCCATAGCTCTGGGCTCTTTAATTGAATTACAAAATCAACTTTTAATAGCCCGTGATGTTCAATACATTACTGTTTCCGAATACAATAACTTGCTTGAGCAGGCAACCACTGTGCATAAACTTCTTAACGCATTTATGAGTAAAACCAAGAGCTTTATAAACTAATCAAAACTGGTCCAATTTCTAATCTCTAGTCTCTAATTTCTGGTCCTTATGGAGTACCTGGTCCACATTCTTATCTTGGTTGCGATCTATGGCATCTTGGCGCTGTCTTTAAATTTAGTGGTGGGTTATACCGGTCTTTTGAGTGTGACACACGCGGCCTTTTTCGGCATAGGTGCTTACGCGGTAGCGATCTTAACCAAACAGCATGATTGGTCGTTTTGGCCAGCGCTACTTGTCGGTATGGTACTGGCAGCCTTGGCCGCGGTCCTGGTTGGTTTTGTGCTCTCTAGGTTTTCCGGTGACTACTATGCGCTAGGCAGTTTTGGGTTCAATGTCATCGTTTACAGCATACTACTTAACTGGCAGGACTTAACGCGCGGTCCTTTGGGTATACCAGGAATCCCAAGGCCTGAAGTTTTTGGTTATAAAGTTAGTGAGAATGAAGCATTTTTGTTATTGTCATTGCTATTGTTATCGGCCGTATATCTTATTTGTAGGTTTGTGGTGAGTGGTGCATTTGGACGGGCTATCAAGGCGATCCGCGACAACACAGTTGCAGCAGAGGTGTTTGGTTTCCACGCGAGTCATTTTAAACTGACGGTGTTTTCTTTGGCAGCCGCGCTGTCAGCTATCGCAGGGGGACTGTTTGCTACTTACATCACTTTCATTGACCCCTCTTCGTTTACTTTAAGTGAATCCATCGTCATATTAGCTATGATTATCTTAGGTGGGCTGGCAAGTCTTCGGGGCGCGCTTTTGGGAGCTTTTCTGCTGATTGTCCTGCCTGAGATTTTACGGTTCGTAGGTTTTCCCAGTGATGCTGCTGCTCAGCTTAGGCAGGCAAGTTATGGACTGTTGCTCATTTTGTTCATGCTGTTTAGGCCTCAAGGAGTGTGGGGGGAATTCAAGCTTTAGCTTGACATCCTTAATCGTTGATCCTTAACCGGGGAGAATATAGAATTTAGAATATGGAATTTGGAGTAGTGAGTAAACAGTTTGTCCCTGCCTACCGGCAGGCAGGCGTCCGTAGCCACTAGGGCGGAGGCGGGTAAGTAGTAAAAAATCTGCCCGCCGAATCCACCAGCTGGCGGGGAAGGAGGGCCGTAAGTAGATAGTCGATTAAGCATAATCAAAAATTGAGGTTAACAAACAAAGAAAAGCGAAATTTTTCCGAGGATGATGTGACTGTGTCCATTAATGCAGAAATCATAAAAACTCGCCTTAAGGAAGTTTCAAAGCATAGGCCTGCCTCGATATATTTTAGCTGCGATGACTGCGGAAGGCTTTTTTTGAAAACGGAGTCTAGGCAAAATACTGTTTGTATTGAGTTTTATAAAAATATTTTCGGATCACTCAAATTTAAAGTAGAAGTTCACTTGCCAAGCTATGATGGTCTACAGCAAAAGAGGCTGGTAGAATTAGTTACTAAAAGCGTGAAGTTGGCTTTAAAAAAATGATTTAAAATTCTGGTTTGCAGATAAAAAACTACTAAGGCAGGATGGTTTTATAGAATCTGAAATTGGACATCTTAAAAATCGTGACTTTTTGCAATAAACAGGTATAGAAAAATCCTAATCTGGCGTTAGGGTTTTTATTTGAGCCTGCATTGGTAATGGGTGGTGTGGTAGTTCAGGTGGAGAAGTAAAAGGGTGGCTGTGGGTACATAAGTATTCATGGTCCTGCTGGTTAGCTAGCTAGTGAGTTTTTTAACTTTGTCCCAGTTTAGTCGGGGGTGGGGTAGCCACTTGCCAGGTGATATCGAACATGGATTTCATAAACTTTGAAAACTCCTGGCTTTCAATGCTTAAAGCAAACGATTCCTTTTCTGAGGAAATTATCGTCACGAGATTATCGTAGATTAAAACCCAAGGACTTACCGGGATAGGCTCGTCGAGATAACGGATTTCTCGCAGCAAGTCTTGGTTATCCTCTTTTAGGTACCAGCTTAGATTTTGTACTTTTTTTGTAGGAGTGTGACGGATAGACTTAAGCCTTATGCCTTGCTTCACTCGTTTACTTATGTAGTTGGAAGCAAACCTACTACCCAGGAAAGCGACTACGTTTTCCACTAAGGCATATTCTCTACGAACTGGCTCGGTGTGGTCTAAGGATCTTAGAAGCATTTCTTTGATGCTGTTTTTATTTTCGTAATGTTTGATCACTGGACCCTCGGCGAGTTTACCTTGCATACCCAATAAAATGGGTAATATTTGGGTGACTCCCTTGGCTTGCTCTTTGGCTAGCTGTTCGAGCCTATCTGGAGGGCTGGCAAAGAAATTAATCCTCTTTCCCACCAGAATCTTTTCGGCCAACTGTTTATCTACCAGTTCATCCATAATCGGGTAGATGCTGGTCCGCTCGATATTTGCTTCTTTGGCGATTTGGTGTGGATTGGCTTTTTGGAGTTGTATAAGAGCGAGGTACGCTTTGCTGGCTTTGGGGGAAAGCCCAACTTTTTGAATTATAGATATTACGTCAAGATTTTCTAACATTGTCTTACTTAGTTTATTCTTAAATATGGGGTATTATAGCCGATTTTGTAAAATATTTACAAATTTGTAAGTTTTATTAGACAAAGTAGGTCTAGTAGGTGTAGCCTCTATGCAGGAAAATTTATAATAACGGCCTAGTAATTAGATTTATGAAAACAAGAATTTACATAGGGGTAGTCGTTTTGCTCTTACTGATCGTGGCTGGGTACGTAGTTTTTACCCGCACTAACGTATCTGGTAGGAACCAAGCTCCTACCGCGCAAGTAGTTTCCGCTAAAGTCGGGGCGATTTTACCGCTAACTGGCACCGCTGCCTTTTATGGTGAGCAGGGTAGAAAGGGAATTGAGATTGCAAAAACCCTAAACGAAGCTTCGGGGGTGCAAGTCGAGCCGGTTTATCTCGATAGTGCTTATACCGGTCCATGAGGA
>CAYYEK010000064.1:0-5837 GCA_964470855.1 uncultured Candidatus Saccharibacteria bacterium | reverse complement strand
TTTCTTTAGGCAGGTACTTTGCAGCCTCTTCAGACATCTGCTTGTCCCTTAAATCCACATACGGCAAGTCAAAAAATTTAGCTTTCAACTTTACAACCTCTTCTTCACTCATAACCTTCTGGGCTTCTAGCCATCGCTCCAGTATCAAAGTCTTATCACTTGCTTGCGCGACTAGAAAACTATCAAACACGGGCTTTTGAATAAGCCCGTGAGATAGCAAATACTCTTCAAAAGTCGAAGCTTTGCCGGGTTGATTTAGTGTAACAACCTCGTCTGGTGCCATAGAATTTTTTAGCCACCAGTTCGACCTGAGCGAACCGGCGAAGGATTGTCACCCCCTGGCGGAAGGACAAGTGGAGCTGTGGCCGGGGCACCAAAATTTGGACTAACCAATTCCTGCTTACTGATACCCACCTCAGCTGGATTCAATTCTTGGTACTGCGCCCGAAACACCTCAGCATGACCATCCCGCTCTTTAACTTTACTAAAATCCAACTTCTCTCCATAAGGCAATACATTGACAATCTCCTTCTGAGCCGCAGCTACATCGGGGGAACCGGAAAGCAAATCCTGAGAACCAGAGGAAAACCCGTTATACAATACTACTGCGGATGCTATAAACAGTACGACTATGATAAGTGTTAGAATTAAATTCTTGCTTTTCATAAACTTTATTTTGTATCAAGACCGGCTAAATACGAATAGGTTTCAGCAGTAACTTTAAAGAGAAGCTGCTCATTGCTACCTTGACTAACCTCTACGGATTTGACCTGAATTAATCTTGAGCTAATCTCCAATAACTTAAGTAAGTTGTCTAACTGGTCTACGGTACCGGTAGCGCTAATAGTAATTGAATTTTTCTTCAATGCTGAACCGCTTTGCGCGGTCATCACGTCTTTCGAAGCCTCCACCGCCTGAGGGGTAGTGTCTACTGATACTACCGCAGCCGGAAGGCTTGCTGATTGCAATATGCTTTCCAACAAAATGTAAACACGGCTTGGACGGTCCTGGGTCGGCAACATCTCTTCAGCCGACTTAACAGCCGCTGACTCATCTTGCAATTCTTGGAGCAAGGTAGCAAAAACCTGCTTTTTTCTGCTCAGGTCGTCTCGCTGACCCTCTAGCTGAACTTTCATCTCTGAGACCTTGCTAAAACTTTCCTGTTTTGGACCAACCAGGTAAACAAACGCAATGATAATCAAAACAATAAGAAAGCCGGATTCAAAAATTGAACCTACAAAAGAAGTTTTTTTTGACAACTGCAAAGGCTGGCTTGAGATTTTTACATCCATATTTTTATCGTAGTGCGTTTAACGAAGGTGTTTGATCTTTTTTTAGAAAATTCTGGTCATACTGAACCTCAATCTCAAACCGTACTAATTGTAGATCACCCTGCTGAACCTTGCCTATAGATACAACTTTGACTGCCTTAAACACAGTATTGAACTCTGGTAAGTTAAAGGCCTGCAGAAACTTGTCCATTTCAGTATAGTTTGACACATTGACAGTCATCTTGGCTGTGCCATTGCCACTTAAAGAAAAGGCTAGGTATCTAGCAGATCGTAAAGTAACCCTGGCTAACTCTGGCAGCACTTTAGACCAGTACTTATGCTCAGCGATCAATGTGTTTACAGTAGCCACCTGCCCCTGTCTTTTTACCAACTCCTGCCTAGACTGGTCTTCTACCAACTCTTTCTGTGTAGCTATAATTTCTGCCTGAAGCTTTGCGATCTGGCTCGTAGTCAATCTTTCGCGAACCGACAACACACCCCAGTACCCCAATACGATTACAAAAACCGTGGCTAGAATCCTAACCAAGTATAGTGGGATCTTTGTTCCAACATTGCCACCTACCCCTTCTTGACCTAAAAGATTGATTTGTGCCATATTTTTATTTTTCTGGATTTAAGGCCAGGCCTATCGCTACTGCTAAATGGGAGGAGTACCTAGCCAACACTTCTTCGACTTCTTTTGGATAAGAAACTTTCAAAAGAGGATTTCCTATTTCGACTTCAACGCCCAGGGTAGAAAAATAATCAACCAACCCAGGCATAAGAGCACTTCCACCCGTTAAGATGATCCTGTCCACCTGCACACCGCGAGCTCGGTAAATGGTTAAAAGCTGCTCGGTCTCTTTACGCATAGTTTCAAGGATCGGCGCTATAGCCTCGGGTATAAATCCTTCACCAGATACTCCAAAATCCTTTTTGAACTGTTCTGCCCTTTCTTCTGTGATGTTCAGTACAGTCGCTATCCTACTAGTGATGGTCTCACCTCCGATATTGATACTTCTGGAAAGCTGTAAAAAACCATTCTTAACGAAATTGATACCGGTCACCTTTGAACCTATGTCTATTATAACATAGTTCTTTTCCATATCCGCAACTAACGATCGAATTAAAGCCAGCGCTTCAATTTCTATAACCTCTAAACTCAATCCCACGATCTCAAAAATTTGCCTATAACTCTCCCGCAACCTAATAGGAACAGCTGTCAGTAAAACGTTTACGATCTTACCATCGTCCTGCTGGCTTACTGGTTGCCAAGATAGTATAACCTCCTCCACTGGCAAGGGTATGTATTTCTTTGCCTCAAAGCGGATAGATTTATCCATCTCTTTTTCAGACATGGTCGGCATCTGGATCACCGAGGTAAAAACGGAATTGTTGGGTAGACTTATCACGCAACGCTTAGTGGTTACCCCTGCGTGCTTGATCAGATCTTTTATCACTTTTGCCGATTTTCCTATGACTTCTGCACTTGTCTCGTCTGACATCTGATAAGACAAGTTCACAATCCCATAAGTCTCTAGGGTCACTCCATCCGGTTTGTGCAAAACCTGAGCAATCTTTATATCGGATGTACCTATGTCTACACCCAAAACGCTTTTATTTTTTGAAAAAAACATAGATCAAAATTTTGGTATTTATTTCTTGGCGACCAGTATCATTCACTACTAGAGTACAACAAAAACTTGATAGTTGTCAAAAATATTTGTTCTTGATAATATATTCGGGTAGTTTAGTATAAAGCTTCGGAAGGAAAGCTACCCGCCTTGCAAAAGAATTTGGGCGTAAAGCTTCAGATGCTTACCTGCCCGCCTTGCAAAAGAATTTGGGCGCATAGCTCAGATGGTTAGAGCGCGTCACTGATAATGACGAGGTCCCAGGTTCGATTCCTGGTGCGCCCACCAGCCCAAATTCAAGGCTTTGGCAGGCGGGATTAAATAAAAATCCAAATAATAAAAAATTTATGAAATACTTGCTTGCACCCATAATGATAGTGGTCGGGGTACTGGTAATGAAATACACAGTGAAGATTACGTATTTCACTGGTAAAATCGGATTTGCAGAAAAGTACTTTCAAACCATGGGTGGCACATATTTTTGGTGGAGGATAGTTGGACTAGTTATCTTGCTTTTAGGCCTCTTGTGGATAACCGGAGTAGTTTCCTACACTTCTACTCCAACCTTTCAACTTCAATAAACAACGTCAGAAAATTTTCATATGGGGATGTAGCTCAGCTGGTAGAGCGCCGCCTTTGCAAGGCGGAGGCAAGGGGTTCGAGTCCCCTCATCTCCACCATAAACCACTCAATGATTCGGCCTTTTGGCAGACCATACACAACTCAGTGATTTTCGGGCTTATGGCAGGCTATATGCCAGTAAAAGCCAAACGAACACCAAAAAAACCCTTGTACTTCATGGCTTATACGCCTTCAGGTTCATGGGTTTTTTATATTGTTTTAGGAGTGTCTTCCTAGCGCCAAATTCCTACAACTTACAGTACCAGAAGTAAAGTTATAAAAATTGCAGTAAACGAAGCATTGGCTAAAACTTTGAGGTGGTGTATTTTCCAATGCCTTGCCACGCTGACCAAAAGTGCTGTCAAAATAAGTGCCAATAACCCCAAACCTACCTGGGTGGCCAAAGTTTTTGGATTAGCAGTAATCCCAAAAATAGATATTTTGGCGGGCTTGGGATTATCTATAAGTTGCTGCTGAGGTGGAGCTGTGGTGATATCCGCCAACATTTTACTTGCTACATTGCCTTGGATATCTTTGGCTTCAGCCATGATAGGCTCTGCCACCAAGGCGGATTTAAATATCTTAACTAACCACCGGTTTTCTTCCACTGGCTTGAACCTGTACCCTTTTTCTCCTACAGTTAACACGACTTGCGCAACATCAGGCGAAGTGGTAGCAGTTATGGCTATATCTTCACCTTCCATTTTTGCCGATAAGTCAACTATCTCCGGACTTTGCGGACTGACAGCATTTGACTCTGTAGATTTCTTCACCTCATACTCAGGCCTCTCTAAGACTGCCTCGGCTACCAATGATTCATCAGGCACTGCAGGTGAAGGGGTTTCTTTCATTGTCTGAGCGGAACTCCCTGGACTAGTGTCCGCGAGAGCTTTATTTGCCTCAGGGACAAAATCAGCGATTAACGGCTTGGCAAACATCTCTACGACAAATATCGTGTCAAAATTTTCAAACCTACCTTTAGCAATCCCCACGCCCATTTCTCGGTAGTGCTGATTTAGCACATTGGCCTTATGACCAGGACTGTTCATCCAAGCCTCCTGCATAGGTTCAACATCGAAAAAATGTACCGCCAGATTCTCTCCTGCTGCCGCATACTTATACCCAGCATCCTTGATAAAATCCCAAGGCTCTTTGCCGTCAGGTGTAATATGAGCAAAATACCCTTTCTGTGCCATATCTAAAGCCTTAGCCTGAGCAGCCTGGCTCAAAAGTGGATTTAGGTCAAGGGTAGTCAAATTATTTGATTGCCGGGCTAGGTTGGTCAACTCCAGGACAGAATCGCGAGTAATCTCTGAAGAAAAAACCGGCTCAGGAGTGCTTAAATTTGTAGAAAAAATAACCGAGAGCTTAAGCACTAAAGCCAAAATAGCCACCAAAGACAAGGTCCTATGGTGAATTATGTGAGGTATATAATGGTTTCTCTGGTGAGGGACGAAATGGTCTTTGCAATGAGTTGAAAACCAAAACAACGCCTTCTTCAAGCGATAATTGGCGCTTAAAAGCACTAAAGACCTATTTTCTACCAACATAATGGATTTTTGTTTTTGTTTCTGACCTGATTTATCCAGATCAAACTACTAGCTTTATAGCAATTATATCACAAAATTTATAACTTATCAAGGGCCGGTTTTGTTACTTGCGTTTCTAAGAACATCTGACTATCTAACTCTATACTCATCACTGTCAGGTAAGTAATAATACTCCCCGCCACAACAAACAAGAAAATTGTAATCCAAATAAACCACCTAGGGTCGTAGCTCTTTGATGTCAAAACTTCCTTATTCCAGTCAATAGGCATAAAAAACTTTTTTAAGAGACGTTTAATTTTTTACCTAAAAAATGTTTTGTAGGAATCTCAACCGTGGCCCTTTCTGCATCGTTAACTGTAGCAAAAGTTACCTCCGCCACCCCCCTACTTCTGGAAGTTAAAGGGTCGACTAAAACTTTAACCGACTGAACTTCAAAGCTCCCCTTTAACCAATCTTCCAACTGCCTTGAAGTAGCGGTCCAAGGCAAGCCACTTATAGAAATTATATTATTCATGAGACCGAAAATTTATAACACTTTTATCTAACGCCATTATATTAGCATAAAAAAACCACCTCTTGAGGTGGTTTTGACAACTAGATAGTAGCAAGATATGAAAATACGAGTCTTTTTCAAGTTTATCTCGAGATAAATCACGAGATCGACCACCGGAATGTTACAAAACATATTTTCGAAAAAATATGACTTGTAAAAATTTTTCCTTAGAAAGGAGGTGATCCATCGACAGCTTCCGCTACCGATG
>CAYYEK010000063.1:0-6381 GCA_964470855.1 uncultured Candidatus Saccharibacteria bacterium | reverse complement strand
AACTCGGCTCGAGCCAAGTCCAGGGATGCCAAGAGGTTGTCCGATGTGCGTCAGTTGGTAAGTGCTTTGGAGTTGTACTTTAACGACTACAATGCTTATCCAGCTTCTTTGGCCACTTTGACCAATGGTTACATTGGTGCATTGCCCGCATACCCGACTCCTGTAGACAATCCTTCTGGTACAACTAGCTGTAACTCTTATTCAAGTTACACTACCAACTATTCCACAACATCTTCTAACTCCCAGTACACATTGGTGTTCTGTTTGGGTGGGTCGACCGGTGGTTTGGGCGCTGGTGTACATACAGCAAGTCAAAACGGTATCCAGTAGTACTTTGCAGCGATACAGGCCAAGGCACTCCCTTGGCCTGTTTTTTTGGTGTTATACTTTATCTTGAGTTATATGATGAGCTGGTTAAAACAAAATCACGAGCTGTTTAGGGCCGATCCACTTTTTGGGCCTTTAGTTTTGGTGTTACTTGGAGGGGTTTTAGCAGTATCTCCGTTGGGAGGGGTTGGGATAGATTCTATTAAGTATGGGTTGCTCATTTTAGCAGCAGGTGTGGTTTTGTGGCGGTTAGCTTCATACCAAGGGGTGTTGGATAAGCAAATTTTTAAAGCCTTAGGGGCGTTAGGCTTATTTATCTTTTGTTCTTTTTTACTTTCTTCCGATAAAGTGCTTGCTGGGTTTGGTTTCAACCAGCGGCTCAATAGTTCACTCGTATTGTGGCTGTGTTTAGGTACGGTGTTTGTAGCTTGTGTGAATTTAACGGTAGATGGTAGAAAAAAGATTTTGGATTGGTACCTACTTTGTGCTTTTGTAATATCTGGCCTTGCGGTAGCCCAGTCTTTTGGGGTGGGTTACTATACAGGGATTGCGAGCTTTTTCCAAGTAATACCGGATCGGGTAGGGGGATTGTTGGGTAACCCTAATTTTTCGAGCCTTGCCGTAGCAGCCGCTGTTCCCGCATTGTTTTACAGGTATTTTTCAAACAGTACAGTAAGCGGAAGGTTGATGCTGGTGGTGGTTGGATTTACATACTTTTGGTCTTTGGCTGTTTTTTCGAGCAGAGGTGCTATTTTGGCATTAGTAGTTGGGTTGCTGCCTTTACTATGGAGCATGGCGCGGACTAAGAAATATGTCTGGCTTGGTTCAACGCTCGTGGTGTTGGCTATATTTTTTGGCGTATTTTTCCAAACTACACTTTTTTTACGTTCACCAGCGGAAAACTTATTACTGCGCGTAAATGGCAATACCAGCGACGAACTACGATTGTTGGCTTTAAAAACCGCTGGAGACGCGTTTTTGGACAATCCCTGGTTTGGGGTAGGGCCAAGCCATTTTGTTGTGTATTATACAAATCACTGGCCGTCTACAGTGCTGGCGGATAATTATTATTTTGACGACCCGCACAATTGGTTGTTGTATTTTCTTTCTTCGTATGGTTTATTTTTTACCCTATTGTTTTTAGTGTTTTTGGTCTGGATCGGGTTGCGGGCGTTACAGCCCATTGCAAACAGGCTTAGTGAAGCCGCCGCTATTTTTGGTGCGGTATTGGTGATACTTTTTGGAGGTTTCTTCAATCCTCTTTCAGGTGCCCTTTATGTGGTCTTGGTTTTGTTTTCTGCTTTGCTATATGATCATACAAAAAGCTCAAATCATGAATATAAGCTGCCTGTTATAGTCGGTAAGGTCTTTCGTTTAGTTAGTATTGTTTTGATGGTTGTAGGTGTAATGTTTATAACCAGTGACCACCTGTTGGTCTTAAGTCAACAAGCGCTACAAAGGGGAGATTTTGCTCGGGTTGAAACTTATAGCAGGCTTGCTTTCAAGCTCAGCCCGGTTAACCGAAGAGCTCACATGCTTTATGTCTATGCGTTGATCCGGGAGAAAAAGAGCCAGTTGGCTGAGCGCGAGTTGGAGGTGGCTACAAAACAGGAGCCGTGGTCTTTTTTGGCCCTGTTAACCACAGGCAAGCTTTACACCCATCTTTATGAAGTTACCGGGGATAATAGATTTTTAAGTTTGTCCGAATATTATTTGAGAAAGGCGCAGAGTCAGTTCCCCACCCTTACCTCAACTAACTATGAGCTCGCATTACTTTTGTTTAAAACCAACAGAGCAGACGAGGGGGTGTTGTATCTAAGATCTGCAATTACTAAAAATCCAAATATCGCTGATAGCTGGATGCTCTATGCTAAGTATTATCTGGACAAGGGGCAGGCATCACAGGCTATATTTGCGCTCAGGCAGGCGACTTTTAGTAATCCGTACCTGAAATCAGCCAAAGAGATGGTTAGAGAACTGAAAAAAACAGATGACTTGTCTCGCGTTTTTGTGCAATATGTGCCCGACAACCCTTTAAAGTATCTGCAGTGATCCTGGGCTCGTGCTTTGATTAGACATAATTTGGTATAATAAACTCATGGATATAGGTTGGACAGAAGAATACACCAAGAATACTGTAGCAGGTTTTGTATGGCTTGTATTTTTTGTGGTGGCCATGATCGGTTTTTTTGTTGGTCGTGATTTGGCTAGGTCTGAATTTGCCTTTAAACAAGTGGATGCTTTGGCTTCTGGGTTGAACTTTTTTTATCAAGATAACGACCGTTACCCAAGTGAGCAAGAGTTTAGAAATCTGGAACTCATGAATCAGTACTTTTCCGGCCTGCCTTTAAGCTCGATTGTCAGCAAAAAGTGCCCTAAACCAATCGCATATCGTACTTTTGATAGGCTGGACTATACCGTAGAATTCTGTCTGCCAAGACTTTATGCGGGATTGCTTGCTGGTAGTTATAGTATTTCCAAGACAGATATTTTACCTAAGTATTGATGGAGCTTGTTTCGTGTTTATGGTCGCCACATTTTTTGTTCTAGGCCTCATTATAGGCAGTTTTTTAAATGTAGTAATTTGGCGTTTACCCAAAGACCGGTCTTTAGGCGGTCGTTCTGAGTGTCCTTACTGTAAGACTGTTTTACACTGGTATGATCTGGTGCCGGTGTTGAGTTATCTTGCATTGCGCGGTAGGTGTAGGTATTGCCAGAAGAAAATATCGGTCCGTTATCCAGCAATCGAGCTGGTTCATGGAATTCTGTATGGACTAGCTTCTGCTATTATCATCAGGGCGGGCAGTATGATAGAGTGGTTGGATTTATTTATTGCCTGTTTGGTGGTTAGTACAGCGGTGGTGGTGTTTGTCATTGACTTAGAACACTATCTGATATTAGACAAGGTGGTGTTTCCAGCCCTTGCCTTAGCAGTTGGCTTGTTGGTGTTAAAAGGGTTTTTTTCTCAAGACCTGTTTTTGGTATTTAGTAGGGCTGTTGTGGGGGTGTTGTCTACGGCTTTCCCTTTGTACCTAATTTGGTATTTATCCAAAGGTCGCATGATGGGATTTGGAGATGTAAAATATATGGTATTTATAGGAACAGCGCTGGGGTGGCCAAATTCTATGGTAGCTTTTTTACTTACTTTTTGGCTTGGTACCTTAATCGCATTGCCTATGTTGCTTTTGGGATGGAAATCCATGCAGAGTAAATTACCTCTTGGTGTGTTTATCTCTGTTGCGGCAGTAGTCAGTGTGTTGTTCAGCCGAGAGTGGCAGAGTTTGTGGGGGCGTCTATTTTATTTTTAGTCGTCATATCTGCAGAGATGGGGTATAATACCGATATGCAGCGGAGAACTTTTCGAACAGACAAACAAAAAGGTTTTACCATAGTAGAGCTTTTGACTACCATAGCTATCTTAGCTATGTTCTATGGTTTGGTTATTACCAATTTCAATCAGTGGCGTGGGCCTCAAGCAGTTCGTTTGGCAGCAAGCGAAGTCGCTACCCAGTTGAACAAAGTACGAGCCTATGCCCTAAGCGCTCGCAACAACCAAGGATCACCGGTGAAGTTGTATCTGCTAGAGTTTTGCACGGAAGTTGGAAATGTGCTTTGTAACAGCAAACCAGGAAGCCCAGCTACGGGTCCTGAGCAGTATCGTTTGCATTTTATTGGTAGTGATGCGTCTGGTGCGGATAGTTTTGTAGATAGCCGGGATCTGGAAGTGTTTAAACTTCCAGGAACGGGGAAGATATCAGAGCTTACCTATACTAACAGTATGGGCGTTTCGCAAACCACCAAGTGTTTACAGGTGGCTTATAGTCTGCCGTACGGGCGGGTGTACATAGATCCCTTGTGTCGCTTGGATGATAACAATACCGACCCTCAAAGTACGGGCTACAATCCTTTTAACAGTTTGCCAGCATTAGACGCCTTGGCAAATGCTAGAGCTGGTATAGTTATATCGTGGGACCGGGGTAGCCAAAAAAAGATCGTATCTATGGATGGAGTGTCGGGTAGGGTTTCAAATTTTGATGCTTTGGAGTGTGATGTTTGGCCAAAAGGTTCAGGCGATGGTAGGGTAAGCACAGAGGATTATAATCTGCTAGGACAGATGTCTGTGGGGGCTGTAGTGCCACTGCCAGGAGTTGAGTTTCAAAAAGCGGATTGTGCGCCTGCTGCCAGCGGTGGAGACGGTGTGGTCAATGCGGTAGATCTGACTCAAGCTGGAAATTATGCCAATGCTACAGCTCCCACGATCCCTTCTGCCTCTGGGCCTACTTCAAATTAGCTATGATTATTTTATGCTTCCCTGGTTAAGGTTAGGTGAAATTATGCAAAGGTTTTTTTGTCTGTTTCCTCTTTTAAGTGCCGTGGTTATCCTCACCGTAGTAACACTAGGCTTCTCGTACAATCTTCACATGCTTTTCGCAGTTTAGGCACGCAGTATCCAAGGGTATGAATAAACACAAATTACAATCCGGGCAGACCTTAGTTGAGACCGTAGTTGGGCTCATAGTGCTGGCTGTGGGGATCAGTACCGCACTTGCTTTGGCGACTTCGGTTTATGTTCAAACCACGGAGGCGTCCCAGAAGTTGGTTGCGGTCGGTTTAGCAAGAGAAGGCTTAGAGGCAGTGTTCAATATGCGCGCTAGAAACTGGCTTGCGTCCGGCGTGTCAGCTTGTACTGACTTTTCCACTGGTACTCAAGATGGTTTATGTAGAGACGAGTGGTTGAGCAAGCAGTATTTTGACGAAGCCGCTATTAACAGCGGTTCTTGGAGTGCGTTTTTGACTTACGCGGACGATCCGGTACTGTGGCAACTCTCTACTGGAGGGCCGTACCGTTTATACATAGACACCCCGATGGGTCAGGGTCGACTGTACGGGGATTCGTCTAGTGGTACACTTTCCAATTTTTATCGGGAGCTGCTGTTTGAAAAAGTGACTTCTGCCCCATACGATACTGATGTTGGTCCGAAGATCCGTGTTACGTCCAGGGTATGGTGGCAAGGTCGGGGCTGTCCTCCGAGTGATGCGTTTCCGGCAGAGAAAAAATGTAGGGTTGAGCTCTCAACCTTCCTTACAAATTGGAGAAATTTTTAAATGAAGTTATATCAAAACAATTTTGGCTTTACTCTGATGGAAGTTGTGGTTTCGGTGACGATCTTTGCTTCCGTTGTAACCTTAATGTTGGGTTTGTTTAATCAAACTTTGCGGATCTATCGGCGGACTGACGCTATTCGTCAAGCTACCCAAAATCTCCGTTCCTCCATGGAGTTTTTAACAAAGGAGGTGCGTAATGGACAAGTGTATTATGGTGTAAGCAAAGGCGGGGTAGTAGATTTTCCTGGGGGTACACACCCGCTTTTGCCTTGTCCTTTAGCACAAACATCTCCAAGCCAAGACGTGTACGGGGGGCAGGTAGAACAGTTTGCTTTGATCAATGTAAATGGCGAGCGAGCGTGCGTGTATTGGCAGAATGAGAATTTGTATATTAAAAAAGAGTTTTTAGCGGATGCTTCGCAAATAAACCCGGCAACTGTGAAATTTAAACAAGTGAGCTTCTTGGTTTTCCCGGGTGCTGATCCATACTCAAATCCAAGTCAAAAAGCTCAACCTTCGGTTAGTATTTCTGTTTTAGCAGAAGCCCAGCTGCCTTCAGGAGAGCGCTATCAGATCCCTTATCAGACCTCTATCTCTACGTATAATTATGATATCCCAACACAATAGCCCTGACTCACACAGAACTCCTGAGAACCTTCAATCAGGGGTGACTTTGCTTTTGTCTGTGTTGTTGTTGGCTGCCATTACAACCATAGCTTTTAGTTTGGCGGCTGTGGGTTTTGCTGAGCTGGCAACTTCCAATGATCTAGTCCAAACCGAGCCTATCTTTTATTCTTCACTTGGAGTGGCAGAAGAAGAGATTTTTAATATCAAACGGAAAGTTCAAGCACCTGATGCTAAGCCACCCTTACCTCCAAATAGCGCTTGTACAATTTGGATTGACTTGAGTGCCAGCCAGCTTGCGCTTGGAGGTTCTAGTGCAAGAAA
>CAYYEK010000062.1:0-6419 GCA_964470855.1 uncultured Candidatus Saccharibacteria bacterium | reverse complement strand
ATTAACACCGGCTATAGAGAAGATACAAGTTGTCTAAAAAATGGGTACTTGACAGCCAGATTATTTTTTCGGATAAGTTCGAGTTTTGAGTTTACATTTTTAGTTTTTTTCATTTTTAAGTTTCAAAAACATGGCAAAAGTAGCGCTCGTGCAGATGGTATATAACGGCATGCGGTATATCCCCAAGTCGTTTGATTCCATGGTCAATCAAACTTTTAAAGATATTGAGATTATTGCTGTCATAAATGGTAATGACGATGGTGGCAAAGAATACATAGAACAACACTATCCGCAAGTTAAAATTATAGACCCAAAAGAAAATCTGAAATTTGTCCGTGGTCATAATTTGGTTTTCAGTTCTATAGAAGCGGAGTTTTTTCAATTAGTAAATCAAGACTTATTTTTGGAGCCAACTTATGTTGAAGAAGTACTGAAATCGTTCGATGACCCTACGGTTGGAGGCGCAAATGGAAAGATCTTTCAATATGATTGGGAAAGTAACTCTGTAAGCAACCTGCTTGATACCACAGGGATAACAGTGTCAAAAAATGGACGAGGAAAAAGCAGAGGACAAAACGAGCCTGACACTGGCCAGTATGACGGCATGAGCGAAATTATTGGAGTGGATGGTGCTGCCTGCATGTACCGCAAAGCAGCGCTTGAAGCGGTTAAGTATAAACGTCAAGAGGGAAGTATTGAGTATTTCGATCTGGACTTTGAAATGTACTGGGAGGACGTAGATTTGTCTTTACGTATGCAAAATGCAGGCTTTACATGCAAGTTTGTCCCGACTGCAGTTGGCTACCACGGTCGCACGGCTGCCTCGAGCAAAAAAGGTTACAAAGATGTAGCGGCATTTAGGGAGCACCATAGAAAGTTCCCTGCCTGGATAAAACAATACAACTACAAAAATCACATATTTATGGTAGTTAAAAACTTCCCAAAGTTTTACTGGCAGTTTTTTGTACGAGAATTTTTTATGCTGGGATATATCTTAGTATTTGAAACTTCAACCTTACGAGTGCTGCCCACCTTCTTCCGCCAACTACCAGCTATTTGGCGAAAAAGAAAGTGGATCCAGGCTCAGCGAAAAAGTGTTGCATGGGTTAAATTGTTGGTCAGTAAAGGTTTTCTTTCATAAATATGAAACTATCTGTCATCATTGTCTCTTACAAGTGTAAAGATAAACTTAAAGTCACGCTTGATGCCGTGCTTGCGTCGCAGGTGGACTTTGACTATGAAATTATCCTTGTAGATAACGGCTCGCAGGACGGCACAGTGGAGATGGTAGAGCAGGAGTACCTCCTTCACACCCTTCCGTCGCCAGGAGGCGCCGCCTTCCCTAAGATAGGGAAGGAGGGGGGGGTGGGGAGTGTACCCATAACTCTCATAACAAATACCAACGAGGGGTTTGCCAAAGGCAACAACAGAGGCTTGAAGGTTTCTAAAGGCGAGTATAAGCTCCTGCTGAATCCGGACACCAAAGTCGCTCCGGAAACGCTTCAGGTAATGATGGACTTTATGAAATCCAGGCCAGATGTGGGCATATCCACTTGCAAGCTTCTTAAGGGTGACGGCACGCTTGATCTGGCTTGCAGACGCAGCTTGCCTAATCCTTGGAACGGTTTTATGCGCGTAACAGGTTTGTCGTTCTTGTTTCCAAGTTCAAAACTGGCCTCGGGTTATAACTTGACTTCTGCGGATGTTGACACGGAAATGGAAGTAGGCAGCTGCGTTGGGGCTTTTATGTTTGTCAGTCCTTCCTGCTATGAAAAAATCGGACTGCTCGATGAGGATTTTTATATGTACGGCGAGGACCTAGACTGGTGTAAAAGAGCTGGTGATGCGGGTTTCAAAGTCTGGTACTATCCCAAAACCGTTACCCTGCACTATAAGGGATCCTCGTCCAAACGTGCTCCGTGGCGCATGCTGTATTATTTCCACCAAACCATGTGGGTGTATTACAGAAAGCACCTGAAAAAAAGCTACCCATTTTTCTTAAACTGGCTGGTTTTTGTAGGTATCTGGGCAAGGTTTATGTTACAATTGACAAAGAACATTCTCCGCAAAGAAGCGGTGGTGAGCAAGTGATTAAGTAGCGAGTCGGTAGTCAACTAGTCGGTAGTCGGATAGTCAACTAGTCGATAGTCAACTAGTCGATAGTCAACTAGTCGATAGTCGGATAGTCAACTAGTCGATGGTGTAGATTAACCAACAAAACTTTCAGGATGAAAATAACTAGATTTGAAGACGCGCAGGTGTGGCAAAAGAGCCAAGAATTAACCCTACTTTTATACCAAGCTTTTCATGAGTGTAAGGACTTTAGTTTTAGAGATCAATTGTTGAGGGCGCTTATCAGCATCAGCAATAACATTGCAGAAGGGTTTGATAGAGAAACCGATAAAGAATTGGTTCGTTACCTTTACTACGCGAAAGGATCAACTGCTGAAGTTCGTTCCATGTTGTATTTAGCCAAAAGCCTAAACTATCTCGACGACTTAATTTATGCGCAAGCGAATGACTTGAGTAACGAAATATCCAAAATGTTACATGGATTTATACACAAGCTAACTGACAAAAGCCAGCATCTTTAGTTATCTTTCGGGGATTTCAAAGACAATTGACTCGTGACTACTGACTAACGACTATTTATTAGAATTATTATGCTAGAAAACACACAAAATACAACGGAACGACCAAGGCCAAGCAAGTGGCTTAAAATAGCATTGATACTTATCCTTCTTGTGGCCAGTTACAGGCTGGGCTTCGTACAAGGCGAGTCAGGGTATGTTTTTGAACCAAAAACTTTTCAGATCACAAACCAAAGCGACTCACCGCAGGATGTTGACTATGGGCTTTTGTGGACAGCTATCGCCAAACTCAAAGCTAACCACATAGACCAGCCAAAAGATGACTTAAAAATCCTATACGGCGCTGTAAAAGGTGCGGTTTCTTCGGTGGATGATCCGTATACCGAATTTTTCACTCCTGAAGAGCTGGAAAGCTTTAGAGTGGACCTTGCAGGTAAGTTTGAAGGCATAGGCGCTGAGATAGGCAAGCGAAACGGTAACATAGTTGTGGTGGCGCCACTTGATGGCATGCCAGCGCAAAAAGCTGGACTCTTACCGCAAGATATCATCTACAAAGTGGACGGAGTGGAAACTTTAAACTGGTCGGTTGAAGAAGCTGTGCAAAAAATCCGGGGCCCTAAAGGAACTGAAGTAGTGTTGACCATAGTTCGCGAAGGCCGCAATGAACCTTTTGAAATCCGGATCAAACGAGACCAGATAGTAGTCAAACCTGTAAAGTGGAAAGTCAAGCAGGTTAAAGCTGAAAACGGAACAGAACGAAAAGTAGGGATACTCACAGTGTCTAGGTTTGGTGATGATACAGATGACCTTTTCGGTAACGCAGTGCAGGATATGCTTGCCAAGGGCATAGACGGTCTGGTGTTGGACTTACGAAGTAATCCGGGGGGGTACTTGGAGTCTGCGGTGAATCTGTCATCTTACTGGCTAGAAAAAGGTGCTCCAGTGGTAACAGAAGACCATAGCGTTGGTGAAGATAAGCAGTACACTTCAAGCGGGATTAACCGGCTGGGAGGCCTTAAAACCATAACCCTGATCAATGGCGGCAGCGCTTCTGCTTCGGAAATCTTGGCAGGAGCCTTAAAGGACAACACCAAGACTACGTTGGTTGGCGAGAAGTCGTTTGGAAAGGGGAGTGTGCAAGAGGTCTTAGACTTGCCCAACGGATCTGCACTGAAAGTCACCATAGCCAAGTGGATCACTCCGGGAGGTAGGAACTTGAACAAAGACGGACTTGAGCCAGATGTAGTAGTTGATATGACAGAAGAGGACTATAAAGAAATGCGCGACCCGCAGATGGACAAAGCGCTGGAGTTGGTTGTGAAGTAGGGGGATAGTCACGAGTCAAATAGTCGATAGTCAAATAGTCGATAGTTGGCTAGTCGTTAGTCGGATAGTCGATAGTCAAATAGTCGCGAGTAGTAGAAAACAATTTACATTTAACAATTAACATTTGACAATTGACATTTAATAGAAAGCAGAAAACAGTGAAAAAAGTAGTAAAGTAGTAGCAGTAGTAAAAGTAGTAGAAGTTAAGAGTTTGCAGTTGAAGTTTTTCCGCCACTCGCCTCGGCGAAGCTTCTGTGAGACGGGAAGGCGAACCCGCCTTTGGCGGAGGACATTTAACTTCTGTAATGGGCACCATTCGGGTCTTGAAAAATGGTGCCCATTTTGGGTCCAGTATTCAATCTAAAATCTGCGATTATTCATTCGCTATTCTTCATTCGTGACATCCTTCGACTTTGCTCAGGACAGGTTCGTGTTATTCGTGTATTCGTGCAATATTCGCTATTAACTATTCAACGTCCACTTTTTTCTCATAGGGTAGGACTACCACCTCCCCTTTCCTCCCCTAGGGTAGGGGAGGGTAGGTGGGGTACGAAAACTTGAATCATACCTCACCTTGCCTCTCCTATGTTAGGAGAGGAATAAGAGGGTGTGGGGCCTTAAAAAAGCTTCTTGACACCAAGTAGCTTTTTGTTTTACAATCGCTATTGTAAGTAAGGTTTTATTATGTTTGAACAATATTCTGAGAATACCGAGAGCTCATTAAAAAGATGTGTGGTTTGTAATAAATTTTTTGAGTCTATAATCAAATTAAAACAACGAACTTGCTTAGATTGCTTAAATAAACAGATGTACGAAGCAACATCTAAATAAAATAAATGTAAAACCCGGTTCTGATCCAGTTTAATTTTAGCTGCTTGACACCAAGCAGCTTTTTGTTTTATAATAGGGTCAAATTATTGATTATATTTTTATTATGAAAAGAAGAGAATTTATACAAGCTACTTCAAAAGCCGCTGCTGCAGTAGCAGTTGAGACAGTAGTTGGGAAAACAGGATTTGGAAAGCAACCTGAAGTTCAGATTGAGAAAAGATCAAATGCTATTGACCCCAGGATCGAAATAACAAATGTTGGTCAGGAGATTGACCAAAAAATTCAAAAAGTACTATATTCTATCGAGGAGAAGTATAAAAATCTACCTGAAAATGGTAAGCCTGATGAGGGTTTGCTGTTGAATGCCCGAGATTCTAAAAAAGCAAAGAGCATTGTAAGCTATAAAGAGACTAATCCAAAAAAACCAGGAGCAAATCAGGATGAAGTGTCCTCTGCTAAGGTCGAAGCCGTAATTGTAGAGAATGGGGATTTATTCATATTTGGGTACGATTTTTTTCCAACTGGCGAAGGCGCAAAATCAGGGTTTGCAGCAGTGTTTGAAAAAAACAATAGACTTTTTGTTAATCAATTTTTCGAAAAGTTCGGCACAAATGATCCCGACTACGATAAAAAAGCTCTGAGCACACAGGCTTATGAAGACAAGTACAGAACGATGCTCGTGTACGCAAATGAAGCCTTAAAATTAATTATGACGAATTCACAAAATAATCCCGAAAATCAAAGTCTTAAGGAATTAGTACAGCGTTATCAAAAACTGGTGATTTCTGTTACTAAACTTGAGGTAGCCAAAGGTAAACCTTTATATACAAAATAGATAGCTAATGACAATACTAGATCGTTATATTTGTGATTTTATATGCCAGAAAAAAATGGAGAAAATTTGCCAAAAGATAGAGTTACAGGAAATCCAATATATCGGGGAATACTATGCCCAATGAACTATGGAAACCTGATGAAAAAATAAATCCAACAAAAACTGTACAATGTCAGTGTGGGATCAGGCTAACCTTTGAAAAAGGTGGGTCGATAAAGTGTGCTTGTGGTAGAACCATAAGCTGAGTCGATGGTAATCCTCACAACACCACCCCCCTTCGGGGTGGTGTTTTGGTATGGTTGTAAGATGTTTAACCCCTCCCTGCCCTCCCCTTTAGAAAAGGTGAGGGAGTCAGGCCTATGGGGGGGTCGCTGGGACGGCATAGATTAAGATTTGGCAGGTATGGCGAAACAAATGGCGTTGTGGTATATTGGCTCACATGGCAGGCGAAACCTCAGAAGAGGAATCCGATGAATTTTTCACCGGAGAACAAGAAGTTAGTTTGCACATTATAAAGATAATAGAATATCTTCCATTTTTTTTGGTGTACTGTGGTGAAGAGGGTTCGTCTATTGCTGATGCCCGTATTTCCATCACAATATACAAAAACGAACTACAAGGCTTAGACCTACAAAATTTAAAAAATCAATCTATCGTTTTTCGCTATAACAAGCATGGAAATATTTCATATATAGCAATCGGGGAGCACAATATAAGAAAGACATAGAAAACTTACAAGAAAAGGTTTTGAGAGACGTCATCCAAATGCTGGGATATCATGATGTCAAGTACCCATTTTTTAGACAACTTGTATCTTCTCTATAGCCGGTGTTAAT
>CAYYEK010000061.1:0-6483 GCA_964470855.1 uncultured Candidatus Saccharibacteria bacterium | reverse complement strand
TAAAATGGTGCCCATTTTCGGGACCATTGCCCAATTTACAATTCAAATCTGCAATATTCTTCATTCGCTATTCTTCCCCTCACCCCCGCCTGCTGAAGAGTAGCATCGGCGGGCAGGCTACCCTCTCCCCGAGGTCATCGACTCCGAGGCTCAGACTCGAGGAGGAGAGGGGCATGGGGAGAGGGCCGCTCATCATCTTCTGCTATTCTTAATACTAGTCACTGTTATCGTTATTGTTATTGTTTAGATTTTAGCTTCTTCTTTATTCTGGTCATTGTCATAGTAATAGTCATTGATAAGAGAATTCTTTATTCGTGTGATTAGTGCGGTTAGTGTATTAGTGCAATACCCCCCTATTCATATCTCAGGGCTTCAATTGGATCCAAGCGACTGGCCTTTACAGCCGGGTAAAGCCCAAACACAACCCCAGTCAGAACTGACACCCCTACCGCTAAGAGTACTGAGCTAGGCGAGATGACAAAATCCCAAGCATAGCCTGCATACCTTGCTCCCAGAGCGATCCCATAAGACAGTAGTGCGCCCAAGATGATGCCGATAATCCCTCCTAAAAGTGTGACTATACCGGATTCTAGCAAGAATTGGTTTCGGATATTGCCGCTGGTAGCCCCGACTGCTTTCCGAAGCCCGATCTCCCTAGTGCGCTCCGTTACAGTCACTAGCATGATGTTCATGATACCTATCCCCCCTACCACTAAAGCTATGCCGGCCATGGCTGCTAAAAACAACCTTAAAGCGTTTGTGATGCTGGTGATAAGCGTAAGGGCGGAAGCTAGGTCACGCACCGAAAAATCTATGTCTTCATCATTTTTTATGCGATGCCGCTCTTTTAGTAATTTTTCTACATCACTAACGGTGCTTTTAACATTTTCCGCGCTGTCCACTTTTGCGCGGATAAACTGGAGGTAGTTTATGCCTAACAGTTGCTTTTGCGCTATAGACAGAGGGATGAAGATCTGGTCATCCTGATTTTGAAAAGCCACAGTCCCCTGTTTTTTCGCCACCCCTATGACTTCTAGAGGGATATTTTGCAGTTTGATTATCTCGCCTATAGCGTTGCGTTCACCAAATAACTGTTCTTTGACATCAAAACCCAAAACCGCTACATTGGCACCTTTTTCTTCAGCGCTGTTGAAAAAGCGTCCTTGGGCTAAGGGTGTGTTTTGTACAGTCGGCATACTAGACAAGGTTCCGCTGTAAAAAGTGTCCACTTGGCGATTTTGCCAGACGATAGTGCCAGACCCTCGGACAAACGGTGCGACTGCTTCTATGTGGGGAATTTGCGGATTGTTAAGCAGAGCTTGGGCGTCTTCCAAAGTCAGAGTCGTGATCTGCACGCCAAAGACCGCGGCTGGGGGTCCTGACTCATCGCTTTTTCCCGGTAGAATTCCGATCAAGTTACTGCCCAAGGAGGAAACTTGGGAGACTACCAAACTTTGCGCGCCAGCTCCTAGGGCTATGATAGTTATGACTCCTGCTACTCCTATCACTATGCCCAGCACTGTTAAAGCCGCCCTGCCTCGTCTGGCTAAGAGGTTCCGTAAAACTAATCTGATCTGGGTTAAAAAATTCATGACTCTTTTTGTGGTCTTTTAAGTTGTGGTCTTTTAAGTTTTTCTATAAGATTGGTGAAATCAATTCGTAAGAACTGGTTCTTTGTGATGACCCCTAGAACTTCAGGTTTTAAGGGCTGTTTTGTCGACTCTGAAACTGGGTCATATCTAATACCCCTTGCTCTTACAGCAGAGACCAGTCGTTTGGTAATTGGCATTTTATAAAGTACGAAACCCAACTTTTCTGCGGTTTTATGATTGAAGAAATGACTAAGACCTAGGAAAACATCGATGTCCTCATACAGCTCTGGATTTTTTTTGACATTATCTTTTAGAGCTTCTAGGGCCATTATGACTATAAGGGTGTATTGTTTTGTTCGCTTGATTGCACTGACCTCGTCTTGAAGTAATTTAAACAACCGAAGTTCACCATATTTTTGACCATAATCTAAGACTGTTTCTCCGCTGGAGGTTTTTAGCGGACTCCCCTTAAATATTCTTCTGAATAAAAAAAGCGGATCTTTACGAAAAGTAATTTCCATTTCCTCTTCTGCTTTCCCCCCTTTTTCGCCGAAAGAATTTAGTCCTAGCCCGTGGACTGTTTTCCCCCTACTTTGAAATCCAGCTTTACGAATATATCTTCTAAACATATGCAGTAAAAGTTATTTTTCTAAGATCCCATCACTAGTGGCAATTTTGCGATCGGTGATCTTGGTGTCTGATTCTAAGAGGCCGTCACGGATTTTGAGCAGTCTTTTGGCGTGATCTGCTGTATCTTGCTCGTGGGTCACTAGGATGATAGTCCGGCCTTCTTCGTTCAAGCGTTGTAAGATGTTCATAACTGTGTTGCCGGATTTGGAATCCAAGTTACCTGTTGGCTCGTCAGCAAAGATAACTGACGGGTTTGTTACAAGTGCTCTGGCGATAGCAACCCTTTGCTTTTCCCCGCCAGAAATTTGGTTAGTAAAATAGTCCATCCGGTGTTCTAAGCCTACCGAGGCTAGTGCTTTTTTTGCCAGCTGGTCGTGGTTTTTTTGGGTGCCGTAGATTAATGGGAGTTTGACATTGTCCAGTACTGTAGTGCGGGCTAGTAAATTGAAGGATTGGAAAACAAATCCGACTCTTTCGTTGCGGATGCGGGCCAGTTCTTCATCGGAGAAAGTAGTGGTGTTGGTGTCTTCAAATATGTATTGACCATGTGTGGGGCGATCCAGAAAGCCCAAGATATGCATCAAAGTTGATTTACCAGAACCGGACGGACCCATGATAGCCACAAACTCTCCGGCTGCTATCTCAAAACTTACCCCATGTAGCACGCTGGTCACCACATCTCCGGAGGTGTAGTCTTTTTTTAGATTTTTAACTTCTATGAGCATAGAACGAGTATTGCACGAATACACTAATTACACTAATCACACGAATAAAGAGTTAAGAATTGCAAATTTTAGACTAGATATCGGACCCCAGAATGGGCACCATTTTAAAGATTTGAATGGTGCCCATTACAGAAGTTAAGTGTTCCCCGCCTCGTGCGGGGTCCGCCTCAGGCGGAAAAAGTCAAAACTCAAAAGTCAAAACTTCAACTGAAAACTCATAACTTTTAGGATATTCATCTCGTTAACCCTTTACTACTTTACTACTATTACTACTTCTTAGGTACCGACTATCTGACTCGCGACTATCGACCCGCCTTCGTCCCTACAAATCGGGACTACGGACGCCTGCCTGCCGGCAAGGCAGGGGCAAGCTATCGACTAGTTGACTAACAGACTATCAACTGGTCTACTAGCTGACTCGCGACTAACGACTATGGACTGAGTTCCCCCTTAACAATATACCTCCTCAGTGCTGTGCCAAGAGGGTATGAGGTTTGTAAGGTCAGGATTTTTTTACCTTGTGTATCCTGGGAAAGCAGGCTCATATCTGTTTTTTCTGCTACAAATTTTTCCCTAACTGTGTAGCTAAACACCTCCCCGTTTTGGTTACTAACCAAGACTTCAGAGCCGATCTCTATGCTGGGCAGGAGCGCGAAAACAGTCTTGAATTTGCCCTTACTCCATACATAGTCAGATGAGTGGCCAAAGATATAAACATTACCCATTTCGCCCGGGTTCGCCGTGCCCGGGTAGTGCACAACACCCTTGGCCAAAAGTTCTTGAAATTCTTTTTCAGTTTTGCTCTGCGCGTACAAGATGGGTGCTCGGATCTCTAGGCTTGGTATGAAAATTTCGTTTGGTGTGCCAACAACTTTTTCTGCTGGTGCATCAGTTGTGGTTTGCGAAGTATAGGTGTTTGGGGCAAATACCGTGTGTTCTATCCACACTGATAAGTATCCAAAGTTAAGTATGGCAAGGCCTATTATGAGTAAAATAGCTAGCCAAAGTCCTCGGGTAATGAGCTTTTTCCACCATGGGGCGTTTTTTACCAGTTTGTCTGCTAAGTTAAAATCTCGGCTTGTCTTGTCCTCATCCTCAAGTTCTTGCCAAATCTGTTCTGTCCGCTGTTTTAGGTTTACTCTAGGTTTTGGCGGGCTTTTGATGGGGGTTGTATTAAACGGTTTTTGTTTTGGCATAGCTTTATCTTACCAAACATCCCCATAAAACCAAAACCCTCCACTTTTCTGTGGAGGGTGGCCACACTTTACCAATGTTGACTTGACAAAATCTGCAATTGCAGATTTTGTCAAGTGAAGGGAAAGAACCATTGACATTTAACATTTAACAATTGACATGGCGGTGGGAAGTAGTAGAGCAGTCCGCTCGTCCGTAGTTTTTAGGGCGAAAGCGGTAAAAAGCGTTACAGTGGCCCGCCTGTCCTTCTGTTTCCAAGGGGGGTTCTTGGGAGCTTTGTTGGGGCTTGCTAGAGAAAACTTGGGTGAACTTGACAAAATCTGCAATTACAAAAAGTGTCAAGTGCCCTATTTTTAACGTATCTACATTTACTTGGACTCAATAAATCAAAACAACAAAAAGACTTGACAAATGTCGCAATTGCGACATTTGTCAAGTGAAGGGAGAGAGTAGACAGAGTGAGAGAGAAGATTAGCACTAAAAGCGCCAGAGCAGTGTCGCTCTAGCGCTTTTATGATGTGGCGGATTAACCTTTGGATAGTGCCGCGTTATATTCCCTAGAGGTCGTGGCCAGTTAATTTGTCTGTTTATTACAGGATTTCCTGTTATTTTCGAGGTGGTTTGCTTTCCAAAGGTTTTTCTTCGTATGTATATCTCGAATCCTTGGGTGTAATAGGTTCATAATAATCGCATCCTGTTGCTATGTTCCCACTACACGAGCAGTTCCCCCCCCTTCTATCAGAGATGTGAATTTTTTGCACGTTCGGCATTTTGGGGCAACATCGAAATGGATCCCAAATGTACCTTTTGTACTCTCACCACCCATATGTTTATAGAATTAATTTAGCCTTCAAATATTGTTATAAATATTCTTGTAAAACCGAAGATTCCGTGTCAGCTTGCATGTCGGGGTTGTTGTTTTTGCGTTGTAGATAGGTCCTTTTTACCCGCCGTTTACCTTGGTTTGAGTGTTCGCAGATTATGATTGTAACCGTGGAGCTGTATTTTCCGATCTTTGCAGGCCTTTCTTGGACACTGGCAGGGATAAATCTTTTTTCTGTAGCGACGCACAACTTCCCATCAAACATTTTACACCCACTGCACACTCTTTTGTCTATAAAAGTTTTGCTTTAGCCGTTTTTTTCTAGAGTCTTTAGCGCTGGGTTACGTATCGTGTAATTCACCTGTTTTGAGAGTTGCATCTGCTGGATCCCATGATCTGAATTCACGCACTCCGGCACCGTCTACTCCACTAAAACATTGATTTGTTCGGGCTGCAGTTTTTTGGATGCTGACTAGAACTTGAGGATTATTTCTTCTGTTATTTTTTGCTTCTGCCGCAACATCCAATCTACATTTGCCGTAATTTTCTCCTTCTTTTAAAATTAAATGACCGCACTGATTACATTTCCCCCCATTACCTCCGCACACTCGTGGAGCATTAGGAAAACCTAAAGATGCTTCATATTCATAGGCTCTTTGTTCAGCTTCTCTTCTATACCCTACTGGAATTCTTTGTCTTCCCATATGTTTATTGGCATTAACTAGCGATAATTGATAAAGTTGATGGATTATTTTAAGGCCTGGTTTTTGGTTTATCTAAATATGCCTTTAGTTGCTTTTAGGTATTTATTGGCCGCGGCGCTGTGGTGGAAAGACTTTTTCTGTTTTATAGCCCCCTTTACCGTCGGGCAACCTCCAGAGTTGGAAGCTACTTAGAAGAGGACCCTCAGTACCATGCTCTACCAAGCATCTATATTTTACTGGGTGTTCTGTTGTTTCTACTGGTCCAGTATAACCTGCCATACACATACCATTTTTATTCTTAGGGCAACCTTCGCAGATTGCAAGTATTTCACCTGATAAAGCTTTGGGTGTTGGTGGCCACATATCGTATGGGTGCTAATGGTTGATGAAATTTAAATGTTTATAACGCTCCCAGAAGAGAGTCCTCTTGGGGACTCTCTTCTGGGAGGTTAAGAGAGTTTTCCTATTTACTTTCTCCTGCCTGTTACAGCGTAAAGCGCGAACAGGGCTGGGAAGATCAAGGCTAACGCGCCAGCGCCGGTTCTGGGAAGTTCAGTAGCTGCGCCTTGAACTTGTGGCATAGGCAATCCCGGGGTTGGAGTAGCCGCGCCTAATACTTGTGGGGTAGGAGTTGGGGTTGGGATAAGTACTACTCCCCCGCCGCCGCCACCACCAGATGAGCTACCGCCTCCACCAGTGGATCCACCACCTCCACCAGTTGATCCACCGCCACCGCTACTAGCTTTCTCGACATTACCAAAGTTGAGGTCAGTATTTTGGGTGGTGTTGACTGCGGCCTGGGCAGTTTTTACACT
>CAYYEK010000060.1:0-6775 GCA_964470855.1 uncultured Candidatus Saccharibacteria bacterium | reverse complement strand
CTTTACAAATATATTTATATGTGCTATAAATAATTCAAGTCATTTAACTGTTTACCTACCTTACGCAGCTTTGGGAAAGTTAGCTAAGGTTAGATTTTTTATGCAAAAAGAAGAAGTGTTGAATAGCGGGTTTGTAGGTTTGGGTATAGATCCAAAATTGTTGGAAACTATCTCTTCCCTAGGTTTTAATGAGCCGACTCCCATCCAGTTACAGTCTATACCTGAAAGTTTAAAGGGTACGGATGTGTTTGGGGTGGCGCAGACAGGGACCGGTAAAACTTTAGCTTATGGTATCCCCATGGTGCAGAAGTTTATGCGTCAGGGCGGTTTGGGTTTAGTGGTGTTGCCCACCCGAGAGTTGGCAGTACAAGTGGAGAGCGCTCTTTTGAAGCTCTGTAAAAAATTGGGGTATAGCACGGCCTTACTCATAGGCGGCGAGCCTATGAGTAAACAGCTGCGCGCTTTGCGGCGTTTTCCTAGGATTGTAATTGCCACCCCGGGACGGCTGGTGGATCATTTACAGCAGAAAACTGTCAACCTGGCCAATGTTAAAACTCTTGTCTTAGACGAGGCAGATCGGATGCTAGAAATGGGTTTTGCTCCGCAGATCAATGCTATCTTAGAGGCGGTGCCAAAAGACAGACAGACTCTACTTTTTTCGGCTACTATGCCTGATAGCATAGTGGCTATGGCCAAAAAGTTTATGAAGCTGCCGATTCGCGTAGAGGTGGCTCCTTCCGGGACTGTTGCAGACAACATAGAGCAGGAGGTGGTTTTTGTAGGTAAGCAGGACAAGCCAGAACTTTTGCGACAGATTCTACATGATCACAAACTGAAGACTTTGGTTTTTACACGTACCAAACACGGCGCGAAAAAATTGACTCAGATGTTGCTAGGATGGAAGGTAAGTTCCGTGGAAATCCACTCCAATCGTACTTTAAAGCAGCGTTTGTCGGCGTTGGAAGGTTTTAAGGGTGGTAAGTATGATGTGTTAGTAGCGACTGATATCGCGGCCCGCGGGATAGATGCCCGCGATGTGGGTTTGGTTGTAAATTTTGATTTGCCTACGCAAGTGGAGGATTATGTGCACCGCATCGGCAGGACTGGCAGAGCAGGCAGGAGCGGGAAAGCCATCACCCTTGCTACTATAGATCAAAAAAGAGATGTGCTAGGCATAGAACGGCTAATAGGTCAGATCTTGCCCAGAAAAAGTTATGGCGGTTTTAAGCAGCCTGCTGAATCAAAAATTGTTCCCGCTAGCTCTACTCAAAGTCCGACCGGTTTTGCAGGCAGGAGTTTCCGGGGGCGTCCGGTTCGTAGACCGGGTTTTAGGGATACCAACCGAGGGTTTTATAAAGGTGCGAGTAAGCCTCGTTTTGCAAGGTAGCACAGATTGCAAGTATGGAAGGTTTTAAAGAAAAAGTTATAAAAGTTGTAAAACGCATCCCTAAAGGATGCGTTACAAGTTATGGGACACTAGCTATTTTAGTGGGAAGCCCCGGGGCTGCAAGGCAAGTTGGCTTTGTACTGCGTCAAGCAGACCTTGATTTACTTCCTTGGTGGAGAGTGGTCAATGCCAAAGGGCAGATCTCTATCAAAGGTAGCCCAGTTGCTTCAAAAGATTTGCAAAAACAACTACTAGAAGCAGAGGGTGTGGCTGTAAGTCCGGATTACCAGATTTTAGATTTTCTTAAGTTGCTTTGGCGCCCAAACATTTATCCTTAAAAATAGGAGTGTTCAAGGATAAAGCTTTTAAGCCTTGATGATCTTGGTGATTTCTTCTATCAGGTCTTGGATACTAAGCTCGCTTTTCACAAAGTAGTGAGTCGCGCCCGAAGCTGTGGCTTTTTGTTTATCTTCCTCTTGCTTGAGCTCGGAGAAGACGATGATGGGGATGCCAGCCTTTTTTTGTTTTATGGATTCTATGAGGTCAAAGCCGGATTTGCCGGAGTCGTCTTTGAGCAGGATTTCAGTCATGACCGCGTCCGGGCTTTTTTCATCAAAAGTAGCAAGAGCGTCCTGGTAGTTGCTGACGATGACAGATTGCCAACCAGCGCTTTTTTCAAATTTATTTTTTATTACCCTAGCCAGTACAGGATCGTTGTCAGAGAGCAAAAAGAGGATGGTTTTTTTGTTTAGTTCAGTTTCGCTCATGTTTTTATAGTTTAATTTCTGTAAATGGTGACTCTTCCTGGCGAACTGTGTTGTGGGTCAGGTCTAGCGCTCTTAACCAGCTTGGTGAGATACGAAACACTACATAGTCGCCTTTGTGGATGCGGAAAATTGGCGCCCAAAAGTTAGGGTCTTCCGTGGCGCGGTCGGCAAAAGTGTCCATGGCCCAAGTGATTTTTTCTGGGTCAGTAACTTCTGTAGCTTGGCCTGAACCCTGCACTGACATTTGGCCAAATTCCCAGACAGTGAAGGCACAGTAGGGATGTTTGAACAGGTTTTGCGCTTTGTAGGATTGGCGAAAAGTAACGAAGTACAGGTCTAGGTTTTCATCGGGCAGGTAGACCATGGGGGCTACGGCTGGGGCCGGCTCGCCTTTCGTAGCCAGAGCCATGACAAAATGAGAGCTAAGAAAGTTTTTAACTTGCTCTTTGGTGATGGGGTTAGGTTGTGTGTTCATATACTTTATGCTAAACCAAGACCACTTATAAGACAAGCTTTCTTTGCACAGGTCTTTTTGTACTAACTTGTTAGGTGTATACACACTACCACCCCGTAATCTCAATGCCTTTCTTGAGGTCAGAGTAGGTGACACGGATTTTGAGTATGGGCTTTCTAGCTTTGCTGCTGCGCCACTCAATAGAAAAAGTGGTGGCTTTTCCAGACCGGCTGTAGGGGACAAATGCATCTTTGTCCAGCACATACACATACCCTACTGCTTTTTTTGCGTGCAGCAGCGCCTCTTTACTGGACAGATAGTATCGTTTCTTGCCGTTGCTAACTTCAAATCCGCTGTGGTGTCGAATAGGGATATTTTCATTATTGATGATAGCTCTAAATACCGCCAACTCCGCGTAGGGTGTGGCAGATATTGCGGGTTTGCCATCTGGAATTGTATGGGTGGGGTTTTTCAAGTTCGGGATGTGTCGCCCCTGTTTTGGTTTCAGGACTTTTATAGTGCCATTTGGCGAGCCATGAAAAACAAACTGCCCGGACTGTTCTAAAGTTCGGAGTACAGCAACACCAGTGGATGGTGGAGTTTTCATAAGCGGCAAGTGAGATACAACATGAGCCTTGACGGTATTTCTTTTTGTAGAGAGTTTTTTTGCTTCTCACATAAGCCCTACCCAGAATAGGAAGAGCCCGATGAGAAATATCACTACACCCCAGAGTACGGATTGGCCTTGAAACATTTGTGCCTTTTTGTTTACTCGGTCAGGAAACCCAACTTTTTCTATGCCTTTAAGCAGAGTGATCCAGCCTAAGAGTGTGATTGCAAGGGGCCAGTCCCAAACCCAGACATTGTGGGCAACTACTGTTGCCAAACCAAGGAGCATGGTTATGTAGCCGGTGGCTATGGTGATGGTTCGGTCTTCTGTATAACTGATAACGCGTTTTAAAAACTTAGCCGCCGCAGACAGGCCGCCCAAAAGCATAAATAGGCTTCCCCAAAACTTGGCTAGAAATTCTGTTAGTTCCATACCACCATTTTAGCATTTTCAATTGTCATAAACTAGTCCTGCGTGGGAGATTTGTCTGGTATAGGCCCCGGATCTAAAGTATTTTTTCCTCTATTGTGTTCTTCTCATCTTCTCTTTAGATCGTTTATTGAACCAACATAAAACAGCCCATCTTTAGGCTGCGAAGAATATAAACGTAATAAATTTATTGGACGTATACTTGCCGTGAACCACTCATTACATTCGGGTACACGACATAAACCACTCGCTAACATTTGCCAAACCACTGGATGGCTTGCCATGAACCTGAGCGAACTAACTAGCCGTATACCAGTCAGTCACTCCGTTTCTTCCAGTATACGACACGAACCATTCTCTAACCTTACGGTTCGCGAATGGTTCGTGGCTCCCAATATTGGGTGCGTTTAGGGATTTTAATTGGACAAACCTTGAACACGAAATCGGTTTAATGCAACTTAGGGCTTGAGTGTCTTGATGTATTCGCTTATATTGTTATCGGTCTCTTCAGGATAGGTGTAACCCAACTCACTGGCAGTTTCTTTAGCCTGCTTTCTAAAATACTCTATCGTTGCAAACAAGCTACCCCAGCTTTCTTCTAAATTAAATCCCGAATGAGTTTTCCCTAACTGGTCTATAGTTTCCGTATCAAGCCAAGTATTCATTTTTTTGCCTAAAGCGTGAGTTTTGGCCTGCCAATTTTTCTTGACTTGTATATTCCAAATGACCATTTTAAGTAATAGGTCTTTGACTACGCTGTTATCAATTCGTTTGCCGTAAAATACGTCATTTCGTTTTAAATACTTTGCTACTCCCAATACTTCAAACCAGAAGTCGTAGATGAGTGTGAGGAAAGTGTCTCTATCAGGTTTTGGTTCAACAAACCCTTTCTTGGAAGGCTGCGGTAGGTTAGCGGTAAGCTGGTCTTTATCCATTAGTACCATATAGCCCATATCCATATCGTTAGATAGACCATTTTTTGCGAAAGATTTTAAGAGGGGTGTGGACCAGAAGGAGAAATCTACTTTAAGATTACCCTTAAAAATAATAAGGCGTGTGGGTATAGTATACGTGTCATAGGTGAAACTTTCTTTTTGGTAAACCCACACAGGGTAAATATCTTTCATCCAGTCGGCCGAAGCAAGATAAGGTTCAGGGTTGTCGGTTATAACCATAGTGTCCCAGTCGGAGTATGCATCGGTTGGCCCTGCTCCTGCACGAGTGCTGGTTAGAATTAAGGCTCTTATTTCTTCTCGGCCGTTAGCCCAACTCACAATTTGCTCTAATATCTTGTCCATAGTTTATTCTCTTAATTTTTGTGTCATACTTTCTAACCCTTGTTCGCCAGGGTCAGTTCAAAGAAACAGGAACATAATCCATTATAAACTGATAACGCGTTTTAAAAACTTAGCCGCCACAGACAGGCCGCCCAAAAGCATAAATAGGCTTCCCCAAAACTTGGCTAGAAATTCTGTTAGTTCCATACCACCATTTTAGCATTTTCAATTGTCATAAACTAGTCCTGCGTGGGAGATTTGTCTGGTATAGGCCCCGGATCAAATAATAGTATGGTAGGCGGGTTGGCAGTTAATTTATAGACTGTTTGGACGGCAAGTATTTGCTCGATTGGCTAGGGCTTTCTTTGACCTAAGATAAAATTGTATAATGCAAATATGAAACAGCAAATACCTATTTACGAGACTGAAAATTTTTATATCCAAGCCGCTTCTAGACCTTTTATAGACAGGGCGGAAGGTGGCCACATCTACATCTTTCCGAAAGTTCCCATACGGAACCGAGCTCAGCTTTCTCCCCAGCTCGCAATTGAATACATGAAGCTATCTATGGTGGTCGGTGAGGCGTTAAAGTCGGCTATGGCAAGAAGGGGGGTAGACATAGGTATAGTCAACTATCAAGACATGGGTAACTGGGCTGTGTTTAAGCCCGAAGGGCCTACTTTCCATATGCAGGTGTATGGCCGTGCTAAGACAGCGGTAATACAAAAGTACGGTGAGGCTGTTCTGCTGCCTCAACGAGAAACTGGATTCTATGACAACTTTCAACCTTTAGATGAAGAAGATATAAAAGAAATCAAAGCAGATATAGAAAAGTTGCTGCAAAGTGAAAAGTATGGGGTAGTTTGGAGCGAGTGAGTAGCATACAAAAAAACTCCAATTTCTATTGGAGTTTTCTGTGGCTCGGGAGGTCCTGCCTCTGGCAGGCAGGGGGACTTTCGTCCTTTCTATTGATCTAGAAAATTTTTTAGCATTTGCTTTAGGGTTGTTTTGCCTTTAGTGGTTTTGAAATAACTTTCACGTCGTTCGGCATCTTTTTTATTCAAATAAGCTTCGTAGAAGATAAGTTCAAGAGGCTTTCGTTTGGAGGTGGAAATGTTTTCTCCTCTGTTGTGCTCACCCAATCTTCTCTTTAGGTCATTTGTTAAACCAATATAAAACAGCCCATCTTTGAGGCTGCGAAGAATATAAACGTAATAAAATTTATTTGGCATATAATTAGCCGTGAACCACTCATTACATTCGGGTACATGGCATAAACCATTCGCTAACATTTGGCAAACCATGGATGGCTTGCCATGAACCTGAGCGAACTTTAGTTCTTATATAATTAGCCGTGAACCACTCATTACATTCGGGTACATGGCATAAACCATTCGCTAACATTTGGCAAACCATGGATGGCTTGCCATGAACCTGAGCGAACTTTAGTTCGCGAATGGTTTATGGCTCGCCCTTCTCAACGACTTTCGACATTTTGACTATGCGACCGAGTATAAATATCCAACGGTAGTTTTAGACCAAATGAAAGGTTTGCTAGCCAAGTACGAGAACTTATAACCCCAAAATTGCCAGCTGTTTGCCCCTGTGGCGAGCGGTTCGACTGGAGTAAGAGATTTGCACCAATTCGGAAACCGGAAACAACCGTGAACGAAATTTGCGAGCCTGATGCAGTTTGCTTAACTTTTCAAAAATTAAGCAAATATGACTCCTCGCTGGACTTGTTCTCGAGGCAAGCGTATGTTGTTGCTTGCTATGGAGGACGATGACATTGAAGCGATCCTTCGGGACGCTAAAAACATAAGAATGCCACATCGACGCGGATCATTTAAT
>CAYYEK010000059.1:0-6801 GCA_964470855.1 uncultured Candidatus Saccharibacteria bacterium | reverse complement strand
ACTACTTCCTGTTTACAGTCTGGTTAAAGATTAAAGATTAAGGATTAAGGATAGTTTTCTGCTTTCTGTTTACTGCCTACTGTTAATTTTCATTTGATTTCTTTTAGATCAATATATGTTGGATGCAGTTTTTAAAAATTTTTCTCAAGATATAGGTATAGATCTTGGTACCGCAAACACTCTTGTCTACGTAAAAGGCAAGGGTATTGTTATCAATGAGCCTTCGGTAGTAGCGGTTAATAATAGAACCAGGCAAATCGTTGCCATAGGCAATGAAGCCCAGCGAATGGTTGGTAGAACACCAGCATATATCACTGCAACTCGGCCATTGGTGGACGGGGTGATATCTGATTTTGAGATTACGGAACAGATGCTCCGGTATTTTATAGATAAAGTGCACTCTGGGACTTATTCGTTTTTACGCAGGCCTAGGGTAGTAATAGGGATCCCAAGTGGGGTAACAGAGGTGGAGAAAAGGGCTGTGCAGGACGCTGCCGTGAATGCGGGCGCAAGAAAGGCCTACTTGATAGAGGAGCCCATGGCTGCGGCGATAGGTAGTCGCCTGCCGGTACAGGATGCGACCGGAAGCTTGGTCGTAGATATAGGTGGGGGAACAACCGAAATAGCTGTCTTGTCTCTCGGTGGAGTGGTCGTAGCTAGGTCTTTGCGCATTGCTGGAGATAAGATGAATCAAGCGATCATACAGTACGCCAGAGAAAAATTTAATCTGTTGATAGGACAGCGCACCGCAGAAGAGGTGAAAATTCGTATTGGTTCGGTGTTGCCACTAGCAGAGGCTGTGGTTGCACCGGCAAGGGGACGCGACTTGGTAACCGGACTACCTAAAGAAGTAATCTTTCAAGATAAGGATGTAAGAGAAGCTCTGTCTGGCCCAGTAAGGCAAATTATGGAAAACCTAAAAGCAGTTATAGAAGTCATACCTCCCGAGATAGTTGGGGATATCATGAGCCGCGGCATAATCCTTGCCGGAGGTGGAGCGTTGCTTCGAGGTTTAGATCAGTATCTTTCCGAGCATACCAAGATACAGGTTGTAGTTGCAGAAGATCCTCTGACTTGTGTTGCCAGAGGAGCAGGAGTTGTGGTGGAAGATTTGGAAAATCTGATAGATGTGCTAGTGCCTGCGGATAGTACTGAAGTAAAAAGATAAGGACTTTTAGGCTGGAAAATGCATGAAGTTACGACAAGGTACTCAACCTAAGTTTTCGCGGAGAACGAAGATCTATTCTTTTGTTGTGGTGTTAGTTTTGGTTCTCGCCACACTGCAAGCTTTAGGCGGAGCTGGTTTTTTGTTTTGGACGGCTGCGTGGCTTCCTCAACCTGTAGTAATGCCATTGAAAAAAGTATCTGGTACTGTCCAGCAGGTGTTGTCCGGGGTGGGTAAGTTGTGGTCATTGCATGTGGAGAATGGAGAGTTAAAGAGTCGTATAAAAGAACTTGAGGTTAAAGTTGCGGCCTTGAGTGCTGTAGAAGCTGAGAATCAGGTTTTAAAAAAGACTTTGGAGTTTGAGGAACGGTCAAACTACGATTTAGTCGCTTGCACGGTCATCGCTCAGGACCCGGAAGGATTGACCTTTACGCTCTTGCTTTCTTGCGGGAGCGAGGATGGAGTTCAAGACGGCCAAGCTGTGGTGGTTGAAGGGTACTTGGTGGGCAAAGTTATACTGACCGGAAAAAATGAGAGCACAGCAAGGCTTTTAGTTTCACCAAGTCTTTCAGTAGATGCCAAAGTCATAGGTCGCCAAGTTAGCGGAGTAGTTAAGGGATCATTTGGGGCAGGTATGGCTTTGGATTTGATCCCCTCTACTAGTGGGGTTACAGCCGGTGACCTAGTTGCTACCGCAGGCATAAACCAGCAAATCCCACCGGATTTGCTAATTGGCACAGTATCGGAAGTGCTTCGCATACCAGGGGGTATCTTTGACCAGATCTCACTTTCTAGTCCCGTGGATTTGAAAGATATACGGTTTGTACATGTGACCAAGAAAAAACTATGAAGAAGTTTTCAGAAAGCATATTTCTGTGCTGCTTGTGGCTTATAGAGATCGCTCTACTTCCTGCTTTTTTGCCTGGCAACCTGACCCCAAGATTGGTTTTGGCCGGCCTTATAGTACTAGCTATGTCCGAGGAGCAGCGCGGAGTCTGGTGGTTAGCTGTCCTACTCGGACTGTGGTTTGACCTGACTTCCGGGCTTTTAGTGGGATCTTATACCCTGGCTTTCTTTTTCGGATATGAGGTTTTACGGTACGGCTACATCCACTATTTTCCTTCCAGTTACCGGATTTGGTTGGTCGTTATTTTTTCCTGGTGTTTTGGGGTACTTTTGGATTTTTGGATTTATATTTACGGGTTCGTAGCAGCGAGGTTTGGTTGGCCTATTACAGTGGAACACTTTTTCGCATTGGAAGCTGCATCTTGGATAAAAATGTTTGTCACTGCTGGTTGCTCATTTTTGGCTTATTTTACCTGGCAAGAGTTTAATCATTGGTTGTTTAGGCCGATCACTGAAAAAAAGTTGTAGTATGCTTGTAATACTAAAGAGTAGTAATAGTAGTAAAGTAGTATGTAGGGGCGAGCTTTAGCCGCCCAGTTGATTGCGGAGAGTTAACGAGTTAATTCGTCATTCTATATTCGTGCAATTTGTGAGATTAGTGTATTAGTGCAATAAAAGTTAACGTGTTAACGAGTTATTAGAGTCTGACCGAAAAATACTATTCTGTCATTCCAATCTAGTGGCCCCCCTGTCATTCCAGTCCGTCTTTCTGTCATTCCAGCCAAGAGGTGCCTGTCCGCTTTTGGCGGAGAATCCAGGTCATAATTTCTGGATCCTGAATTGAATTCAGGATGACGGATAGGAGTGAAATTATTTTTAAGATAGGTTATAGGTAGTTTTGTGTACATAACATAGTTTATGCAACATTTGGAGCTAGAATTAGAAAACACAGGTAGCAGCGAAGTAGTAGGCGGCTTGGATTTTGAAGAGGGCGTGGTAGTGGGAAGCCAGCCAGTAGCCGAGCGTCTGCCACGGAATCGGGACAGTGTGGCTATGAGGATCATGGTTTGGGCCTTGCTTCTTGGGGGCCTGAGTGTTTTGGTAGTGCGTTTGTTTTATTTGCAGATCAGTTCCGGCCAACAATACTTGGGCTACGCGGAAGGTAACCGCCTTCGTGATAGGGTGCTACTAGCCCCACGAGGGTTGATAGTAGATAGGTTCGGAGAGGTTTTGGCACAAAACACCACTAGTTTTAGATTGGCTGTGATCCCTGCTGATTTACCACAAGACAGGTTTTCTGACTTACTTCAGCAGGTTGTGAAAGATTTAGGCATTGAGCAGGAATCGGTAGAGGAGCAAGTGCTAGAAAGATTGGATTTTCGGTCTATGCAGCCAGTGGTGTTTGTTAAAAATATCAGCAAAGAGAAAGCAATATTGTTCCAAACAAAAGCTCACGAGTATCCGGGATTCTTCGTGCAGAGCGTGCCTGTGCGGGACTATGTTAGCGCTGAAAGTTTTTCCCATGTTTTGGGCATAACAGGAGTCATAGCGGAAAATGACCCGGGGTATAAAGACCCAAAATATGTGCTAGAAGACTTTGTTGGCAAAGATGGGTTAGAAGCCCAGTACGAGTCAGTTTTGAAGGGGCAAAATGGCACAGACCGCTTAGAGGTTGACTCAGCCGGTAGGGTGGTGAAAAGTTTAGGACAAAGGCAGCCAGTACCTGGACAAACTCTACAGCTTGGGATAGACAAAGGTTTGCAGGAAGTGTTGTATCGTGAATTTGCAGCACGAGGACGGACAAAGGGTGCGGCTGTTGCCATAGATGTTAAGACTGGAGAAGTTAGGGCGCTAGTGTCAGTTCCGGGTTTTGATAGTAATAAATTTGCACCAGGCATAAGCAAAAAGGACTATCAAAAACTTTTGGACGATACGGGCAAGCCGCTTTTCAATCGAGCGATAGCAGCGCAACTACCTCCTGGTTCTACAGTCAAGATGATGGTAGGCTTAGCAGCATTGGAAGAGGGGGTGGTTAAGGAAGATACGGTGATAGTTGATACTGGCAAAATAACGGTTCCGAATCAGTATTTTCCAGATATAAAGTACGATTTTGTTGGCTGGAAAAGAACCGGTTTGGGTCCCATGACTGTAAGGTCAGCTATAGCACGAAGTAGTGATATCTATTTTTATATCGTTGGTGGAGGTCACCCTAGCTCTCCAGTAAATCCGCTGGGCATAGACCGTCTATCCGCATATTATCGCAAGTTTGCTTTAGGCAGGCTTTCCGGCATAGATCTACCTGGTGAAAAGCCAGGGGTAGTAGCCGACCCAGCATGGAAAGCAGAGTATTTTAAAGAAGACCCAATTCAATCTAAGTGGTATCTGGGCAACACTTACCATGTTTCCATCGGTCAGGGGGATATGTTGGTTACTCCACTTCAGGTGGCAATTTGGACAGCGGCCATCGCAAACAATGGCAGTCTAACAACCCCCCATCTAGCTACAGGAGTTCTCAATGACAAGGGGGAGTTAGTGGAAAGATTCAACTTTCCCGAATTGGTGAGCGAAGTCGCGAGTTTGGATAATTTTAAAATCATCCAACAGGCCATGCGCCAAACAGTTTTAGCAGGCAGCGCCCAACAGCTTAAAAATTTGAAAATTACAAGCGCAGGTAAAACCGGAACATCGCAGTTCGACGCAGCCGACCCTAACAAAACCCACGCTTGGTTTACGGTTTATGCCCCGTATGAGAACCCTGAGATAGCCCTCACTGTACTTGTAGAGGCAGGAGGGGAGGGGCACGCTGTGGCTGTACCTATAACCAAAGCTGTGCTAGAATGGTGGTCACAAAACCGCACTAACCCAAAGTAAGCAAAACCCCTGACTTTTTCCAAGGTTTTGTCCAAAGCATTCGATCTGGGTGCCGGAAAGTTTCATTAGACTTATATAGACTTAAAAACTATGTTAATTCCAGGCAAACAACTTCAGGAGGCGATATTGGAGGAACTTCGCTTGGCCGTAAAAAAGCTGAAATTCGTCCCAGTAGTCTATGATATAGTGTCTACAGTTGACTCTGTCCAGGAAAAATTTGTCCGGATCAAGCAAGAGACTGCTACTAAGGTTGGGATAGAGTTTAAGATCAAGCGCGCGGAAGGTGAAGTATCTGAAGAGGAGTTTGAAGAAGTGGTGCGTGAAGTCGCGGCTATCCCTGAAGTTTGTGGGATCATAATCCAACTTCCTGTGCCCAAACACCTAGATAAGATGAAAATCCTGTCTATGGTGCCACCGGAGCTTGATGTGGACTGTCTCAATCCTTTGAATTCTTGGTGGGAGTCAGGGCGGTTCAAGTTTACTCCTCCCGTAGCAGCTGCCATAGAACATGTACTTTCTTATGTGGAGGACGATAAGTCTAAACAGATAGTTGTAGTTGGGCGCGGCACACTTGTGGGCGTTCCTACGGTTAAATACTTAGCGAAAAAAGGGTGGACAGCAGTGACTTTGGATAGAACTTCTCCTAACTGGGAAGCTACATTGCGGGAAGCTGACATAGTTATCTCCGGGACCGGGGTTCCTGGACTGATCAATGGAAGCCATATTAAGCCCGGGGCCATAGTGATAGACGCTGGTACCTCCGAGTCACAAGGGAAGCTAATGGGAGATGTGGATACCGCCACAGTTGAGCCGGTTGCCAAAGCTCTTGCTCCTGTACCCGGAGGTGTGGGTCCGCTTACTGTGGCTATGCTGCTTCGCAATGTTCTTCTGTCGGCTAAGTATAAAAAGAAGTTGTTGACAAAGTCGGTTTGACAGGCAGAAGCAGAAAGCAGTAGAATACTTCAAGTTTATTTCAGGTATAGAGGGGGCGGTTTTTGTAACCTTAAATAAGAACAAGATGTCTAAAAAATATTTATTGACCTTAGATGGCTTAAACAAACTGAACGACGAGTTGAAATTTTTGATTGATGTTAGGAGAAAAGAAGTTTTGGAGAGAATTCGGGAAGCGGTCTCGCACGGCGACTTAAGTGAAAATGCTGACTACGCGCAAGCTCGCGAAGAGCAGTCGTTTATAGAGGGAAGGATCCAGGAGATAGAAGAGATTATCAAAAATGCGCAGATCATCACCGCCTCTACTCAGACCAATGTAGTCACGGTTGGCTCCACAGTTACTGTAAAGGTAAATGATAAGGAGAAAACTTACACCATTGTTGGTAGCAACGAGGCAAACCCATCTGAAGGTCGCATCTCAAATGAATCGAGCGTCGGAAAAGCGTTATTAGGAAAAAAAGTTGGCGACAAGGCGACAGTTTCGACCACGACTGGGGAAACCATGTATGAGGTTGTAGGTATAGGGTAGAGGGTTGTCCACTAATGCACGAATCACACGAACCTGTCCTGAGCTAGGTCGAAGGATCACACGAATATAGAATCCAGAATCTAGAATTTAGAGTTTAGAATATTGAATATTGCACTAATGCACTAATGGCACAAATATCACGAATAAAGAATAGCGAATCAAGAACTGTAGATTTTAGATTTGAAATTGCTAATTGGATCTTCAAATGGGCACCATTTTATGAGACCCGAATGGTGCCCATTACATAAGTCAAATGCCCCCCGCCTCGAGCGGGGTCCGCCTATGGCGGAAAACTCATAATTCAAAAGTAATAACTTCAACTTCAAACTTTTAACTTTTACTACTTCTACTACTATTACTACTATTACTACTTTCTGTTAACTGTCAATGGTCCCCGCCGTAGGCGGGTCCGCCTCTGGCGGAAATTGTTAAATGTTCT